>JAQTYP010000432.1 GCA_028688235.1 Methylomonas sp. | reverse complement strand
AAAATTGGCCGAGCAGGGCCCTTACGCCGTCGTGGTATCCGATTACAACATGCCCGGCATGAACGGCATCGAATTCTTAAACACAGTTTACCAACGATATCCGCATACCGTTCTGGTCATGCTGACCGGGCGCGCCGAATTGGATCTGGCCGTAAACGCCTTGCACCATGCACATATCTCGCGTTTTTTGAACAAACCTTGCCCAAAAGAAGCCTTGCAGGAAACATTGGCCGACGGCCTGGAACAATATCGTTTGCGCATGTCCGAACAGATGCTGCAAACCCAATTAAGACAAGCCAATCACGAACTCAGCGAGTTGAATAATCATCTGGAAACATTGGTCGCGCAAAAGACCAGGGCCTTGCAATTACAATATCGCCACGTGGCCGATTTGGCGCAAATGGATAATTCGCAAGCCGTGGTCGGGACCCTGATCGAAGCCTTGCGAGAATTGGCTCCGCAACAGACGATCAGTTTATGGTTATGTCGGCACGGCAATAGCCAATTTTTTTGTCATTATCCTGCCATCGGCGAGAATTCGCATGTTGTTTTGACCGATGAATCAAGCCATTTGCTGCGCCATTTGGCGGGCAACAAACCGGTTTGGCGCCAAAACCCGGCGATAGAGTCCGACCTGATTCCTTTGGACAATTCGTTGTTTCAAGGCGCTCCTCGGCTATCACTGGCCTTGTATCACAAACGCGAATTGATAGGCTTATTGAATCTTGCTGGCGAATATATCGATTACCCGGAAGACATTTTAGAGGCCTTAAAAGCCATCGCCGACGTCAGCGCCACCGCACTGCAAAGTCATTGGCATCGCGAGGCCTTCGAAGATGCCCAGGACGCCATCATAGGCGCACTCGCCAAACTTTCCGAATACCGCGACCCGGAAACCGGCGCCCATTTACTGCGCCTGAAAAAATACTGTGCGTTGATTTGCCAAACACTGGCAAAGATCCCCCTCTACCGCGACATCGTCACGCCGGAATTTAGCACGGACTTAGTCCGTTCGTCACCACTGCATGATATCGGCAAGGTAGGCATTCCCGACGCCATCTTGAAAAAACCGGCAAAGCTGACGCCAGACGAATATGAAATCATGAAAAGCCATGCCCGAATCGGCGGCGACACATTGGCCGCGGTTTACGATCAGTATCCTTCGCAAAGCTTCATCAAATGCGGCATGGATGTGGCTTACGGACATCATGAAAAATGGGATGGTAGCGGTTATCCACGGGGTTTGAAGGGTCAATCGATTCCGTTGCCCGCCCGCATTTTGGCCTTGGTAGACGTTTACGACGCGCTCACCTGTCGCCGCGTCTACAAAGCCCCATTCAGCCGCGAACAAGCCCGGGATATGATAGTAGCAGGCAGCGGCTCGCATTTCGATCCGGACATCGTCGCCGCGTTTATCGACATCGAGGCCGATTTCCATCAAATAGCCGAACAATACGCCGATACCTTTTAGACCGCCACGATTAGAAAAGGAAATGGTAGCGACTTAGCATCCGCAAAAATCGCTACCCGGGAAGCTGTCGGTTATTTCAAAAACGAGCAGCAATAATCGCTGGCGGTTTTCACTTTCATCGTGAACGACGCATTGGCGGGTACATTGAATGATTGACCGGATTTGACAGCCTGCCATTCGCCCCCCGGCAATTGTACGTCCAATTCACCCGCCAGAATTTCCATCAACTCGGGATCGGCGGTATTGAAGGTATATTCGCCCGGCTGCATGAAGCCCAAGGTTTTCTTGCTACCGTCGGCGAATATGATGGTCCGGCTGTTGACCTTGCCGTCGAAATAAACGTTGGCTTGCTTGACGATATTGACGTTTTTGAATTCTGACATGATGCTGATCTATCGGTAAAAAGTCGCGCATCATAGCAGATCAGCGCAATTTTCGAATCACAAAAAGTCGTGGCGCGCCGGTTCGATGATGTTGACTCAAAATTATCCTGTGCTGAAACTGCGCGGAATCGAGAACTTGCGCCCAGCGTTCGACGGCATCCGTCTCATCGTCACCGCCCGCATGACCGGGATAGGCCATCACCGTCATCACCCCGTGTACCGCCAACAAGCCGCAGGCGGCATTCAATGCGCGCAAGGTGCTTTCGGACCGGGTAATAACGGCTTTATCGCCGCCCGGTAAATAGCCCAGATTGAACATGACCGCCTGTATCCGGCCATGCTGGACTTGCGGAATCAAATCCGGCATTTCGGCGTGGCTAGCCTGAAACAAACGGGTCTGCCCTTCGAGTCCTTGCCGTTGCAAGCGCGCCTGCGTTGCCTGCACGGCCTGCGCCTGAATATCGAAACCGTAAACGTGGCCGGATAGGCCGACGCATTGCGCCAGAAACGCCGTATCGTGCCCATTGCCCAAGGTCGCATCGATCGCCGCCATGCCTTCCCGCAAATACTCCCGGATAATGTCGTGTGCGGCGTTAGACAGGGAAAAACGTTTGGTCATAACGGCGAATGTCACAGTGAGCGGGTAACGGCGTTTTCTGGGTCAGGGCGTCGACAAAACAGCTGGCATGCCAGGGAATTGACAGACTGCCTTTGGCACCGAAACCGTTGAAAATATGCAAATTGGAATAACTGGGGTGAGTGCCGATGAATGGCTGCTTATCTAGCGTTGCCGGACGAACTCCGGCCTGATGTGCCGACACATCCGCGACACTAATTTTTGGGCACGCAACGGACAATGCCTGCAACAAGCGTTGCCTGGCTTGCGGTGTCGGCTGCCTATCCGTTTTGCCGGATTCGAAAGTCGCCCCTATTCTGAAGTCATTTTCGCCGGTGGGTATCAGCCAATGACCGAAATTCAAGATCCGCCTAGGACAAACGCTATCGGCAGTGCAACTCAAGATCTCGCCCTTGGCCGGCTGGAACGGCAAATTACCAAACCAGGGATTAGCAACACCGCGATAGCCTTCGCAAAACACCACATGCAGGGGCTGAACTTCTCGCCATTTCGGCCGCGGTTGCAACAGGAGCTCCGTGTAGTCCAGCCTTACCTGCCGATAACTGCCGTTGGCAATAAAATGATCGCGCAAGCTGTCGAGCAATGGCCGTGTGTTAACAAACCCCGCCTGCAATTGCTCCAATAAACCATGGGGACTGATGATTCTATCAACGCTATAGGGATGAGCGCGCAAAAAGGTTTGGTAAGCAGACTCGGTCAGGCGCCGCCGAGCGATATCTTGTTCGGCGGCATTCTTTAGTATCCGCAGCATGGGCAGCGATACAAAGAATTGCCGGTTAAACATCAAGCTCAAGCTACGATAGCAACTGATCGCCGCCGGCAATAGCTGCTCGATATCGACGACTTTTACCAGACGCTGCCCGGTCACGGGATTGATCAAGCCGGCGGCGACCTGCGATGCATTCAGGTCGCCATCGTCTATCACCAGCACCCGCAACTGCCGGCGCATCATCTCCCAGGCCAGAAGACTTCCGGCCA
>JAQTYP010000431.1 GCA_028688235.1 Methylomonas sp. | reverse complement strand
TACCGAGTCGGCGACGATCACGTTGGGCTATTACGCTTCGGTCGACAGCGTTTGCTGCGGCTCGAGTTGCAGCACATCCTGCGTAGTCAACGGCAGCAACCTGACTATGCCGAAGCAATGTTCGCCCGCCGCGCCGCCTCCTACCCTCGGTTTTTTTCCTGTCTCGGTTTCTCCGTTGAACGAGGACATCACGACCTGGACCAATGGCAGCGTCTATGCCGGCAAGTTCAACGGCATCCAGAACCTCGGAGGCGTGCCCTTTAACTTACAGACCGACGCCGACGGCGACAACGTTTTCTGGGGCACCGAATTAAACCTCAAGACCTACAGCGGCTCATCCAGCCTGACGCTGACCTTGGCGCCCCATCTGTACGGCGCCACGACGGTTTACACCCTGATCAATTCGGCTTGGGGCACCGCCGGCAGCAATGTCGGTTCCATCACCTTCGTCGCCGACAACGGCGATTCCCACACCGTGCAATTGGTGGAGGGCGTGAACGTGCGCGACCACTACTACGGCAGCTACGTCAATACCGTCAGCGCAGACTATGTCACCCTCAACGTGATGGGCAGCAATACGCCGGACACCTCGCACTTGGACATGCAGGCCTTTGCGTTGCCGACTTCGTTTGCGACAAAAACCCTGACCGGCATCGTATTTACCTCTACGGGTAGCGAGGCTACCGGCTTACCGTTTCTGGCCGGCGTTACGGCGAAGGCCGAAAAATTCGTCGGCACCACGCTGATTACACCTTACGGCTTCAATTGCGTGGAGGCCGGCGCCAATGCCTTGAGCGGCCATTTGTACACCCAACTGTCCGGGACGCCGTTTGCCTTCGACGTGGTTGCCCTCGAAGACGGCAATGGTGACGGCAGCGCCGGTGCTGTCGCGACGACCTACGCATCGGATGTGAATCGCAGCGTCACCGTCGAACTGGTCGACGGCAGCGGTGACAACACAGCCTGCGCCCAGCGTTCGACCTTGAGTCCACCTGTCAGCCAGACACTGGTGTTTGGTCAGACCGCGCAAGCCAGCGAACTCGGCAGAAAATCGTCGGCGCCGATGACGGTATCCCATGCTTACCCGAATCTACGCTGCCGGGTCACCGATGCCAGCCAGGCCTCGCCGGTGGTTGGTTGCTCCGCCGATAGTTTTGCGGTACGCCCAACGGACTTTAGCGTGACGTCCAATGCCGACGGCTCGTCGACGATCAAGGCCGGCGCCGGTTTCTCGTTGACAGCAGCCAGCGGCGTCGCAGGTTACGACGGCACGCCGAAACTGGATGCAGGCAAAGTCGCCGCCCATACCGGCGCCAGCGCCACCGGCAGTCTGGCCGGCACCTTCGCCGCCGCCGATTCCGCTACAGGCGCGGCCGGCGGCACGGACTTTAGCTACTCCGAAGTCGGGTATTTCAGCTTGGCCGCGCACGGCGTTTACGACGACCAATTCACCGCGGTCGATGCGCTTGCAGGCGATTGCAGCGACGATTTCTCCAATACCGGCGTCGATGGCCGCTATGGCTGCAAATTCGGCAACACCGGACCAACCTCCGAATTCGGCCGTTTCATTCCGGATCATTTCGACGTTGAACTGAATGCCCCGGTCTTCGCTCCGGCCTGCAACAGTTTCTCTTACATAGGCCAGCCCATCAAATACGCCACCAATCCCATCGCCAACGTGACAGCCAGAAATACCGCGGGCGCCGTCACCCGCAACTACACGGGCGGCTTTTGGAAGATAGCGCCCAATCAGGCCGGTTACGCGATAACGCCCAGTTATAGCGAAGCCGTCCATCCCTTGACCGAATTAAACCTTAACGCCCCGACCGTCCAAGACTTGGGGAACGGTAGCGGCGTGCTGACTTTCGCCGACACCGAAAGCCATATCCTGGGCATCACTCGCGGCGATCCGGTAGCTCCTTTTAACGCCGAAATCGCCATGAGTTTTAATCTGCGCGATCTCGATGGCGTCGAGGTCGGCCATATCAACGGCGCGGCGGGCGCCAATCCGATTTCCTTCGGCGCCGCCGGCACCGGAACCGGCATCGCCTTTACCGGCGGCCACAAAAGCCAGCGCTGGGGGCGATTGAACCTAGGAAATGCCCACGGCTCCGAGCTGAACGCCTTGTCCGTCCCGTGGTTCAGCGAATATTTCACCGGCACAGCTTTCACCCTTAATAGCCTGGATAACTGCACCCAATTGAACCTGAGCGCTCAACTGAAGCTAGGCAACCCGACCACATCCTCGGGAAGCCTCCAACCCGGAAGCACCACCATGACGTTGGGCACGGGTTCGTCAACGGCCAGTTTGGCGACCGCCACGCTGGTTTCCGGAAACGCAAACCTGAACTTCAGCGCGCCGGGTGCGGGCAATACCGGCTATATCGATCTCAAAGGCCATTTCACCGACCTGCCGTGGTTATTGTTCGATTGGGACCACGACGGCGCACACGATGACTCGCCGTCGGCCCGGGCAAGCTTCGGCCTGTATAAAGGCAACAGCCAGCAAATTTACCTGCGGGAAGTGTATTGATCAACGATGCATATTGCCGGACAAATCCCACATCGGCAAAAAAATCCCCAGCGCCAGTCCCAGCACCATGACGCCGATGACGACGATCAGAAAGGGTTCGATCACGCTGGACAGATTCTTCAGTTCCGCATCGATCTCGCCTTCGTAATAATCGGCGACTTCCAGCAACATGTCGGCGATATTGCCCGACTCCTCGCCGACCATGATCATCTGTATCACCAGCGGCGGAAACAAACCTATGCTGCGCGCCATTCGGCTGATGCTGTCTCCTCTTTCTATGCCAACCTGCATCCTGTGCAATTCGGCGCCGATAAATTCATTGCCCACCGCCTTGGAAACGATGGCTATGCCCTGAATCAACGGTACGCCGGCCTGAAGTATCATCGCAAACGAACGGGCAAAGCGTTCCATCGTCGCGCGCTCTATGATGCTGCCTATGGCCGGTAGCCTCAACAGCAGCCGGTGCCATTGTTTGATGCCTTCCGGCGAGGCAACGGCTTTTCGAGCGACCAAAACGGCGGCGAGCAAACAGAAGACGAACTGCGGCCAATACTGCACGCTGAAATCCGAAACAGTCATCAACAGCCCGGTTTGCCAGGGCAGCTCGGCGCCCATCTTGTCGAATACCCCCTTGAAAGCCGGAATCACGTAGATGTTGACGATGACCATCGCAATGCTAATCGCCGCGATCACCATGACAGGGTAGCGCAACGCGGACTTGATCCTGTTCCGGGTCTCCTTTTCCCGCTCCAGATAACGGCTGATTTGCAAAAAAGCCTGCTCCAACCCGCCGCTGGTTTCGCCGACATGGACGATGCTGACCAACAACAGCGGAAATATCTTTCCGTGCTGCCCCAGGGCTTGTGACAAGGTTTGCCCCGCCTCCAGCTTCCGGGCGATGTCATGCAGGGTTTGTTTCATGGCGATATTGCGATTGGAGTCG
>JAQTYP010000430.1 GCA_028688235.1 Methylomonas sp. | reverse complement strand
TATGATTATGAAAATAATTGACAAATTCAAATGATTGGCAATAAATTATTGACAATTGCGCTTTAGGATAGTAAGAGTGTTTCTGTCTTTTATGAAACTCCTGACATTTCGAGATGACGTTTTCTTGAGATTTCCCATGCAGGAAGATTTCGCATAGATTTGGGCCCGTATAGCTCGACCTATCCTGAGAAGACAGTTTCAAACGAGTTTATTCCAGCACTTTCTTGATATTTTAACCCACGAGACAAGATAGACTTAGACCGGATCATAGTCCCGCGTCCCTCGAAAATCAGAGTTGGACTGCACATCAAGGGACCCGTAATCTTTTTCCAAAACCAAACAAAATGATGAGACAAGCATGAATCTTCAGGACTTGAAAACCCGTTCTCCAGCGGAACTTCTGGCTTTTGCCGAAGAGCTGGAGATAGAGAATTGCGGCACAATGCGTAAACAGGACATTATGTTCGCCGTCCTCAAGCGACTGGCCGAACAGGATGTGCCAATCACCGGAACCGGCGTTCTGGAAGTGTTGCAAGACGGGTTCGGCTTTTTGCGATCCCCTGAAGAAAATTACCTGCCCGGCCCCGATGATATTTACGTATCGCCATCACAAGTGCGGCGCTTCGGCCTCCGGACCGGCGATATAGTCGAAGGCGGCATCCGCGCCCCCAAAGAATCCGAGCGTTATTTCGCACTGCTGAAAGTGGACCGGATCAATGACGAAGCACCGGAAAAACTCCGCCACCGCATCAATTTCGATAACCTGACCCCGCTTTATCCGGAACGCAAGATCAAGCTGGAACTGGCCGATCCGACCAAGAAAAACTTTACCCAGCGCGTAATCGAATTGACCTCGCCGCTTGGCTTCGGCCAGCGCGCCCTGATCGTCGCGCCGCCGCGTGTTGGTAAAACCGTGATGCTGCAAGACATCGCCCATTCAATCGCAACCAACCATCCAGACGCATACCTGATCGTTCTGTTGATCGACGAACGTCCCGAGGAAGTGACCGATATGGCACGTTCCGTACGCGGTGAAGTCGTATCCTCGACCTTTGACGAACCGGCAGCACGGCACGTACAGGTCGCCGAAATGGTCATGGAAAAAGCCAAAAGACTGGTCGAGCACAAGCGCGATGTTGTGATTTTGCTCGATTCCATTACCCGTCTGGCGCGCGCGTACAACACGGTGGTGCCATCATCCGGTAAGGTTCTGACCGGTGGTGTCGACGCCAACGCCCTGCAACGCCCGAAACGTTTCTTCGGTGCGGCGCGGAATATCGAACAAGGCGGCTCCCTGACGATTATTGCAACCGCCCTGATCGACACTGGCTCGCGCATGGACGAGGTGATCTTTGAAGAATTCAAAGGAACCGGCAACTCCGAGATCGTACTCGACAGGAAAATTGCAGATAAACGTGTCTTCCCGGCGATCGACATCCAGAAATCCGGTACACGGAAAGAAGAATTGCTGGTGCCGAAGGAAACTTTGCAGAAAATGTGGCTGCTACGCCGGATTCTCAATCCAATGGGAACCGTCGATGCGGTCGAATTCCTGATCGACAAGCTCAAGGATACCAAATCCAACGAGGATTTCTTCCAGTCGATGAATCAGTAATCAAGTGCTTAGTGGATAGCGATGAGTGGTTTAGAAACTATTCGGACCTTGATACGAACCGCTTGCAAAAAGGCGGCGCGGGATGTGTCCTCGGTGACTTTGGTCGCTGTGACCAAAAATCGTTCTGAAGAAGAAATTTCCGGATTACTGGATCAAGGCGTACGTGTGTTTGGCGAAAACCGCGTACAAGAGGCCCAAACCCACTGGCAGAACAAACGCCCGCGTTATCCCGATCTACAACTGCATTTGATCGGCCCGCTCCAGACCAATAAGGTTAAGGACGCGGTGGCCCTGTTCGATGTGATCGAGACGGTGGACCGGATTGAGCTGGTCGATGCTCTGGTTAAAGAGTGCCAGAAGCAGAACAAATTCCCCCGTTTCTTCATACAGATCAATATCGGCGAAGAACCTCAGAAATCCGGCATTGCCATAACAGATTTGCCAACACTCCTCGCCCATACGCGTACAGCCGGATTGAAGGTTGAGGGGTTGATGTGCATCCCGCCCGCCGATGGGCCGCCCGCCTTATATTTTGCTTTATTGAAAAAACTGGCTAATCGCTACGACCTGCCCCATACCAGCATGGGCATGAGCAGTGATTTCGTAAAAGCCATCACGCTCGGGGCCAGCCATATTCGCATCGGTACGGCCTTATTTGAAACACAGAGCTGAGGAGAGTCTTATGGATTTATCACATGGATTGGAAACAGCAGACCGGCTACCGGCCATGCCTTTTTACGAAGGGGCCTCACGGGTCGAAGTCGCACGGATGGACGCCGCCAATTTTCACGGTCTGGTGGATCGGCTGAAATGGATCACGCCGAAATTCGCCCTTAAACTTGGCGACCGTATCGGCGCGGCCTGCATCGCACGCACCGGATCGCCCTATGCTGCAGAAATTGCTGCATGCTCAAGCATTCTCGGAACAGGCGTTTTCACACTCAATACCGGCTATGAATGGGCCTGTACCGCTATGGTTCGGGAGGATCAAGCGCAGCAAAAACCGGTCCTGCACCGCGTTCTCGACTGGTCGCTGCCAATGGGCAAATTCATGCATGTCGCCCGCTATGAAACCGCGCACGGCCCTTATTACGACATCAACTGGGCGGGCAATAGCGGCATAATTAACGGTGCAGCAAAAGACCGCTTCGTGATCTCGATCAACCAGTCGCCGATACCGATGCGCTCGAAACTCGGCAAGGCTGGCTTTCCGCTCGACTGGCTCTTGCAACGCCGCAAAACCTTTACCAGCTGCGATTGGCTGCCGTCCCATTTGCTGCGCCACGTCTTCGAGACGGCGCCGGATTTTGCAACGGCTTGCAACCTATTGGAAAACACGCCGCTGGCCATTCCGGTGATTTTCACGATTTGCGGCACAAAGGCCGGTGAACGCAAAATCATCGAACGCACCGAGCATGACAAACATGTGATCGAAGATCGCGAAATTTGCACCGCCAATCACTGGCAGAGAGCGGATTGGAAGGGCCATCCGCGCCCGCTCCGCTCGCGCGACCGCCTGAGTGCTGCCAAAATATTGACCCTCTTCCAGCTTAATGCCTTCGGCTGCGACATTGCCGATCCTGATGCGCGGACCTTGAAGATCCTGCAAAATGGCCACGGGCTGATTAAGCTTTTTAGCCACTGCCCGAATATTGGCAATCAACATCGCGTGATGTTTATAAGTACCGTGAGAAAAATTAAGCCGAGCGACATTAAGGCCGGACTTGATCATTTGCTCAATTTTGCTTTTACTTTCCGAGGCCGGGCCAATGGTACAGACGATTTTTGTTCGCTTCATAATAAATTAAACAATATAGACTATTTTTAGATAGCTAAAAAGTAATGCTGTAAGGCCAACTTACAG
>JAQTYP010000026.1 GCA_028688235.1 Methylomonas sp. | reverse complement strand
AGGTATTGGATTTGATGTATTAAAAAATGTGGTTGATCGTTCCGAGTGCTTTGATTTCAAATACAGCCAATTGGACGACGCCATCGAGGTATTTGACAATTTGTCCGTGCACCATGAAATCTAAATGGCCTTTATTGGTTCGCATTTTTCGGCAAGAGCGTTTGCTGGGGCAGTTGCAATTAGCCGAATGGAATTTAGTAATTAGCCAAGCTAGGCAAAGTCAAGTGTTAGGTAAATTGTATTATCTAGCCGAAGCGCAGCAAGTATTGAATTCCTTGCCTTCCGCTGTATTGCGCCATTTGCAATCGGCGTGTATGCGAGCAGATAAACAGTTCAGAGATTTTTCGTGGGAAGTGGTTAATTTGAAGGAGGCGTTTTCTAACTGTAATTATCCTTTGGTATTTTTGAAAGGCGGAGGGTATGCACTTGCCCGGCTGCCAGCATACAAAGGGCGATTGTTTTCGGATATCGATTTAATAGTTCCCATTGAAGCGATGGCTGATGCAGAAAGTCGCTTGGTGAGTAATGGTCGGCTAGGTGCAAAGCAAGACAGTTACGATCAGCGTTACTATCGTCAATGGATGCATGAGATTCCACCGCTTAGACACGTCATACGCGGAAGTGTGGTCGATTTACACCATAATATCTTGCCGAGAACGGCTTCGGCGTGTCCCGATGCGCGTTTGTTGCTGGAAGCGGCGGTCGATATCGATGCTGATCTTAAGGTACTATCCCCGCTCGATAGGGTGATTCATAGCGCTACCCATTTGTTCTACGAGGGTGAGTTGGAGCATGGCTTGCGGGATTTGCTCGATTTGTACGATTTGATAGCAGGACTGGATCGACTGTCCAGATTGGCCTTAGTGGATCGCGCCGCGGAGTTGGGGTTGCAAATTCCGGTTTATTTTGCCTTGCGCTATCTGAAATTGATTTTGAATATGTCTGGCCTCGAGGCGCCGATGCAGAAAATGGCCGACGATGGTTTCTCAATTCCCGGCATAGCCATATTGGATGCTTTGTTTTGTCGGGCATTAATGCCGGATCATGCTAGCTGTGACGACCGTTGGACATCTTTTGCTAGATGGGTGTTGTACATACGTGCACATTGGTTGCGAATGCCCTGGTATATGTTGATACCTCATCTGTCGAGAAAAGCATGGATGAAAATAACCGGTCGGCAGCAACATTGAGTATTGATCGCCGGCTATTTACGGGTTGGTGCTTTGCTCTGTATGTTCACACTCTCATGTTTTAATATTTAAAGCGGGCAAAAATGAAAATTCTTTATCATCACCGCATTGCCTCCAAAGACGGGCAATATGTTCATATTGAAGAACTTATACGCTCGTTGCGATTGCTTGGGCACGAGTT
Organism: Methylomonas sp.; assembly: GCA_028688235.1. Taxonomy (GTDB): domain Bacteria; phylum Pseudomonadota; class Gammaproteobacteria; order Methylococcales; family Methylomonadaceae; genus Methylomonas. The sequence continues at coordinate 13,065 of JAQTYP010000026.1, read as the reverse complement.
GATCGTCGTAGAGCCGGCGCAATTAACAAAGAAAAGCTTTGGGAAAAGCTCCGGAACCGTTCAGTCGTTGCGGTCAGTTTTGCCGGGTTTCGTTCATGAGTTTATCGAATTCTGTTATTCGTTTTACGATTTATTCAAGCTTTATAGCGCCATTAAAAAACATAAGCCTGATTGTATTTATGAGCGCTATAACATCTTTTTTGTATCGGGTATTTTGGCGAAAAAAATATTTTCATTGCCTCTGGTTTTGGAGATCAATGCCCCATTATTTTCCGAGCGCGATAAAAATCACGGCATTCAATTAAAAGGCCTGGCTAAATGGTCTGAGAATTATGTTTGGAAAAATGCCGACTGTGTATTGCCCGTTACCTCGGTGCTGGCGGATATGGTATTGGCTCAAGGCGTTAATCCCGAGCAATGCCAAGTCATTCCAAACGGAATCAACGCCGAAATTTTTTCCGACAGAAAAGACGGAAAAGAAATTAGGGAAGAGTTTGGTTTGGAAAATAAACTAATCTTGGGTTTTGTGGGATTCGTTAGGAGTTGGCATCGGTTGGATAGAGTATTGTCCGCTATTGGCCAAAACCGCGATAAAAACTGGCATCTATTGTTGATTGGCGATGGTCCGGCAAGAGAAGCGCTGGAGCATCAAGCGGCGGAACTCGGCATTAGCGAGCATGTTACCTTTGTTGGCGTCGTCGATAGGCAGGAAGTGGCGGATTATGTCGGGGCCTTTGACATTGCCTTGCAGCCTGATGTCGTCGAATATGCGTCGCCGTTGAAATTATTCGAATATATGATGCTGTCGAAGGCTATCTTGGCGCCCAATAGAAAAAATATATTGGAAATATTATCCGATGGCGAAGATGCCTTATTATTCGACCCCAACGATGAAGGTTCGTTTTCAAGTCAGTTAGAGCGCTTATGCGCGTCGCCTGAATTAAGGTTGACACTTGGAGCGGCGGCACGGAAAACCATGGAAGATAAAAAACTCTTCTGGGATGAAAATGCCAGAAAAGTAACCAGGATTTTCGAGAATTTAATTTCTAAAAAATGAAGACGGTCAATTCCCTTGTCGTAACGACCTTGTATCCCAATCAGGTTCAATTTAGGCACGGCGTCTTTATCGAGACTAGGATGAAATACCTTGGGCAAAGCGCTAAGGCAAATATCACAGTCATTGCGCCTGTCCCCTGGTTTCCTATTAAGTCCGGGCTTTTTCCGGCTTATTCGAAGCTGGTCGATATACCTCGGCATGAAGTTCGTTACGGCATTGACGTTTATCATCCAAGATATATCGTGATTCCTAAAATCGGCATGCTGATAACGCCATTTTTGCTGGCGTTTAGTATTTATCGGCAAGTTAATGGCTTAAAAAAACAAGGTTTTCAATTCGATTTAATCGATGCGCATTATTATTATCCGGATGGTGTGGCCGCAGCTATCATTTCGGTTTTGCTAAAACTGCCGTTAATGATTACGGCCAGGGGGACGGATATTAACTTGATCCCGAATTTTGCATTGCCGCGAAAAATGATTGTTTGGGCAAGCAAAGTGGCGCGGTTTAATCTCGCCGTTTGCAATGCCTTGAGGCAAAAGATGATCGAAATTGGCGTGGATGAGAAAACGGCTTATGTTTCGAGAAATGGGGTGGATTTGAAGTTATTTATGCCGATGCCCCGTGATGACATCAGGCGGAAATGGCAAGTGAAAAACAAGCTATTGATCAGTGTCGGCTATTTAATCGAACGTAAAGGGCATCATTTAGTGATCGAGGCTATGCAGGCGTTGCCCGATTATCAACTGTTCATAGTCGGTGGAGGCGAGTGGGAAGGCAGACTCAAAAACATGGCGGAGCAGTTCGGCGTGCAGGAGAGGGTGCGTTTTTTAGGCGAGGTGGAGCAACAGCAATTGCCCGAATTATATAACTGCGCCGATGCGTTGGTTTTGGCGTCTTCCCGAGAGGGCTGGGCCAATGTTTTATTGGAGTCTATGGCTTGTGGTACGCCCGTGGTGGCATCCAATATTTGGGGGACGCCCGAAGTCGTGCAGTCTCCGGAAGCCGGGGTATTGTGCGGCGAAAGAAGCGCCCAAGGAATTGCCGCCGCGGTGAAACGGCTGTTTGCCAATTACCCGGATCGAACGAAAACCCGGCAATATGCCGAAAAGTTCTCTTGGGACGAAACGACGGAGTCTTTGCTCGAACTTTACGAGAAAATTGGAATGGGCCTTGAACATTAAGGCGCGGCGCGGAGCTTGAATACCGAGGTGGATTGCGCCGCTCGATTGGTCTTTCAACACACACAAAATAATAAAAATGACAAAATTCGCAGGATGGATGGGGAATGAGCTCTCGGAGCAAGAAGCTCTGGCGTTACTAGGTAAGATGACGGGGCTCGATGCGCCATCGGCCGGCATGAAGGGTAAAAATTATGCGTTGATGGCGCCTGATCAGGCTGTGCGGCACGGCGGCGGGTGTCTGATAGCGTCGGCCGGGCCATCCCTTTTGCAGGAGGGGCGCATGCAGGGTTTGCTGAATGCCTATCGTGAGCGAGGCAATCATTTTTTAACCGAACATGCCGATCCCGCCGCCTTGGTTATCATCGACGCCGAGAATCGAAGCGTATTGCTGGCAACCGATCCTATCGGCTTAAGCAACATCTACTATGCCCAAACTGCCGACGGCTTGGTTTTCGGTTCCAGCGCCGATTTTGTGGTCCGCCATCCTCGGGTAAGCGATGAGATCGTGCCGCAAAGTGTCTACGACTATGTCTATTTCCATCATTGTCCCAGCCCCAATACCATATACAAACAGGTCAAGAAGCTGGAAGGTGGGCAGTGTTTGGTTTATCAAAATGGCCGGGTTGCTCTCAATCGGTATTGGATGCCGGTATTTCGGGAACAGTCGTCGGGCGGTTTGCAAAAAGACGGGAGTGAGTTGCTGGCGCTATTGGTAGATGCCGTCAAGCGTAACGTCGATACCGAAGACAATACCGGCGCCTTTCTTAGTGGCGGCTTGGATAGCTCCAGTGTAGCGGGTGCATTGGCCGGCGTATTTCCCGGCAAAGCGAAAACCTTTTCGATGGGTTTTCCGGTGGAGGGCTATAACGAAATCGAATACGCCAACATTGCCGTCAAACATTTCAAAACCCGGCAGCACGAATACTATGTGACGCCGGAGGACACGGTGAATGCGGTGCCGATGATAGCGGCATATTACGACGAGCCCTTCGGCAACTCTTCGGCCTTGGCGGCTTATTATTGCGCCAAACTCGCCAAGGAAAACGGCGTTCATCGCTTACTGGCCGGCGATGGTGGGGACGAAATTTTTGCCGGCAACGAACGCTACGCCAAGCAGATGCTGTTCGAGCATTACCATCGGTTGCCCGGCTTCGTGGCCGGAGCTCTGAAAGTCGGTTTGAACCATTTGCCGGCGGCTCTGGCCAAGCAAAAAATCCTCTTCAAGGCTAGGCGTTATGTCGATCAGGCAAGTACTGCGATGCCGGACAGGATGCAGGACTATAATTTTCTACACCGGCACGATGTCGTCGACATTTTTCAGGCCGATTTTCTGGTTCAGGTCGATACCGCCGAACCGTTACAATTGCTCAGAGATTGTTATCATCGGCCGGAAAATGCCAGCACATTGAACAGGATGCTGTATATGGATTGGAAGACCACGTTACACGACAATGATTTGGTCAAGGTCAATCGGATGTGCGAAATGGCCGGAGTGGAGGTTTGTTATCCCTTGCTGGATCAGCGTATCGTGGATTTATCCTGCCGTATCCCTTCGAATAGTAAATTGAAAGGTCAACAACTGCGCTGGTTTTATAAGCAGGCAATGGCCGATTTCCTGCCCGAAGCCATCATCAATAAATCCAAGCACGGCTTCGGTTTGCCGTTCGGCATTTGGCTGAAAGATCACCAGCCTTTGAAGGAGCTGGCTTACGATGCGATACACGATCTGAAAAAGCGCGAGTATTTCAAGCCGCAATTCCTCGATCATGCCATCGAAATGCATCAAAGCGTACATGCCGCTTACTATGGCGAGTTGATCTGGATATTGATGATGCTGGAGCTCTGGTTCGTCGGCAAGGGCCGTTGATGTGAGTCAGAACGGCTTTAATACTGCCAACCAGACTATTGCAAACAAGAACAGTACCGGTATTTCGTTGATCCAGCGGAAATAGACATGACCATGGTTATTGCGATCATGTTTGAAGTCCAATAACCACTTACCGCAAAACAGGTGATAAATGACCAATAACAACAATAAAGTCAATTTGACGTGTAACCAGCCGGCATCGGCATACAATGTCCAGGCATAATCACCTAACATCCAGACGCCGAAAATAAAGGTGCAGATCATGCCCGGCGTCATGATGCCGAAATACAGCTTTCGCTCCATGACCTTGAAGCGCTCGTTGCTGACAGCATCGTCGCTCATCGCATGGTAGACAAAAAGACGCGGCAGATAAAACAAACCGGCAAACCACGTGACCATGAATATCAAGTGGAGCGCTTTTAACCAGAGCATGGTTTTCTCCTTAAGTTAGGATGGATAGAATGGCCGGCCTGAGGTGTACAATAGGCGACATGGAACGTTTAATACCTCATGAATTTTGTAATTTTCGTCGTGCCGCTATGCTTGCGTGCCCAATGTTTTCGAATTAACTGCTATTCTTTCATAAATCGTTTTGTTTTGAATGGATACTATGCCTCGATTTTCGACAAATTTGTTCATCGATAGTGGCGGGGAGCCCGAAAGAATGGCGTTTTGGGACGATGAGCCATCGCTGTTTGCAGAATCATCGCCGCCGGCCGAATGGATTCTAAACGCATTGAGTTCCAAAGTCAGAAAAAAACCCAGGGATTTGATGTCGCATCTATGCAGGATATATTTTTGCTACCGGAATAAGTCAACTGAACCTTTGTTTGCGGCATTATTGGATTTGCTGATTGTTTTGAACGGCAAAGGACGCGCACTCAGTGCCCGAATGATTCAGGGTAGTCGCGCTGAACTTGATTTCGCTCAAATATCGGAGTTGAAACGCTCGATAGACTATCCGCATAATGTACGAGGGAATCGCTATTCATTATTCACCTCTGGAAGGGTGGGGACGGCAAAATTGGTCGAGATTGCCAAAACGGATAAGCCTCAGCACGATTATTTACTGCTGGCAAACGACTTTATCGAATTCAGCCAGCTAGAAGAGGCAATGTCGATGTTGGAACTCGGTCTGGAACATTTTCCCGAACGGCAAGATTTGCAATCGGCATTGTTGGAACTCTATAAGTCGACCAATAGCCGCGAGCGATTTAATGAAAAATACGAAGCGATCAAAGCCGCAGGCGTTACGCTAATTGATGAGTGGCGAGCACTCGCAGATTTTTTTGACGGAAAAACCCTATGAAAAAAGCCGGGAGTTTACCGATTAAGGTAGCGCTATATGGAATGGATTCCCGTAGCCATAAAACCATGGAGCTCTATTTGAAAGGCCCATGCAGGGGCGTGGCCATGGCTGTCGACGAAACGCAGGCCGAGATCGATATCATCGATGCTGATTTTGCCACGGCCGGCGAGATTCTGGCCCAAAGGCGCGAGCAAACGCCGGAGCGGCCTATCGTTTTACTGTCTTTGCAGCCATTAAGAGTAGAAAACACTCATTTCGTACAAAAGCCGGTGAATGCCGAGCAATTGACTTCGGTGTTACAGAAATTGAAAGCGGAAATTACTGCGCTGAAACAACCGCGTCCGGAACAGCAGGTGCAGGCAAGTCCCGCTGAAACCAGTGGCCAGGACTCTGTTGTCGGCGATGGGGCTGCAAGCGCTAAGCCAGTCGCAACCGCAGCGAGCGGCGACCAGCCGAAAAAGGCCAAGAAAAGGGTTGTATTCGAAGACAATGAAGGCGGATATGCGGCCTTTTTAGGCACCTTATCCAATATCGATTTCAACAATCCAGAACAGTTACGCAATGCCAGCTTCGACCCTAGGGTATATTTTCTCGGTTTTGTGTTATCCGCTTATAAAGTGGCCTGCCATGAAAACAGGGCATTGCAGCTTAATTCGATTTGGAAGCCTTTGTTGATATTTCCGAAAACCCGGCAAATCTGGCTGGATGCGGATGACAAGCAACTACGGGCATTCGCTGGCGTGGAACAGACTAAATCATTTGCCTCTAACATTAAATTGGTAGCCATTGATGCCGAAACCGCTAAACAGGGTAAGGCGGTCGACAAATTTCAGGACATGGATGTGTTTGTCTGGAAGTTGACGATCTGGACGTCGAAGGGGCGATATCCCGTCGGTTTGGAGTTGGATCAGCCTGTTTATTTGAAACAATGGCCTAATTTCACCCGCTTGCTTTTGACGCCGGATGCCTTGCGATTGGCTGCGCTTCTCCTGCAGGAGCCTAGAGCGCCGCTGGATCTCATCAAGGTGTTAAACGTCAAACCACAATATGTGTTTGCATTGATCAGCGCTTGTCAAAGTTTGGGCATTTTAGCCAAGAGCCAACGTAGGGTCGACCAGATTGTCGTTCCGGAGCCACCCAAGCAGCAGAGTAAGAAAAAAGGTCTGCTCAGCAGGATTCTACAAAAACTACTTGCCGATTAACGGTAAAAGACTACCATGAGCCACTACAAAATTATTTTTACTGGACCTGTTGGCGCCGGAAAAACCACTGCTATCAATAGTATCAGCGATATACCCACGGTCAAGACCGATGCGGCCGCCAGCGATATGACCAAAAATCGCAAGGCGTCCACGACTGTCGCGATGGATTATGGGGTGATGAATCTGGACGGTGGAGAAAAAGTACATTTATACGGCACCCCAGGGCAGGAACGCTTCGATTTTATGTGGGATATTCTGACCACGGGCGGCATAGGGCTGATTTTGCTGCTGGACAATACGCGCGCCGATCCTTTTCAGGACATGCGCTTCTTTCTGGATGCATTCGACAAATTCATTCGTTCGACGGCGGTTACAATCGGGGTGACTCAGATGGATTTGAGTAACACGCCGACGATAGCCGATTATCATATACAATTGGAAAAAATGAGTATCAAGCCGCCGGTTTTTGCCGTCGATGCCAGAGAGCACAACGACGTTTCATTGTTGGTGCAATCGTTATTGTATTCCCTGGATCCCGGACTACAAGGCGAGTGACATGAGCGCATTCAAATTAAGCGAAGGCCTGTATTTATACCCTACTCCTGCAGGTGCCTATCAGGCCATTTCTGCACGCGAGGCTGACAAGCCTAGACGTTTATTGAAAAACTTGTTGCAGCAAACGCAGACGCCACCCTTGACTCTTCAATATTTGATGCAGTTGTCGGAAATCGACGATGAGAATAAGGCGTTGGAATTGCTGCACCACTGCCAAAAGTTGGGTTGGGTACAAGGCGTCGATAGCGTTCTCGATGCGCCTCGAGGGGCTTTGGAAGACATTTTGCCGGAACTGCTGGATAAGCTTACCGAAAACGGCAAGGTTTTATTAGCCGATGATCAGGGGTTTTATTTGGCCTGCAGCGGATTTCCGCACGAAGCGGCAGAAGAATTGTCAGCACTGAGTGCCGATCTGGCGATACTCCACAAACGTCGTTCCGGATTGCTGATCAACAACTTAGGGGTAGCCAGTCAAGCCTGGGCGATAATCGACGCATTCGGTAACAGCCAAATAGGCTTTTGGCCGATATTCATCGGCAATCACTCCTTTGTCATCGCGATTGCCGGCATTCCGCATTTTAACCAAGCTGAATTTGTGACATTGGTTTGGGCTTTGACTATACGTTATGCGGGGCATGATAGCCTTAAAGTGGGTTAAGGCTTTGGGAAATGTAGCTACTCAGCCTATGTAGCCGGTTCGAGGTAGGCAATATAGGGTGAATAGTTGCTTGGGGAAATTTTAATAATCAGAGGAAATGAATTATGAAAGCTGACTTGTTGACATCGGTGTTGAATGAGTTGAATGGAACATCGGCGGATATTGAAGCCTCCGGCGTCATCTCTACCGATGGATTGATGATGGCTTCCGTGTTGCCATCCGGAATGGACGAAGATCGGGTAGGGGCCATGAGCGCTGCAATGTTGTCATTGGGCGATAGAACTGCGCAAGAACTGAATCGAGGCGGTTTGGAGCAGGTGTTGATCAAGGGGCGTCAAGGTTATGTGCTGATGACCTATGCCGGTGAAGAGGCCGTGCTGACGGTATTGGCTAAACCCAATGCCAAGCTGGGCTTGATCTTTCTGGATGTTAAGCGGGCGGCGGAAAGCATAGCCGAAATGCTGTAATTGCTTTGCCGGGGGCAGCATGATCGCAGATATGAGTGCTGAGGATATTGTGGGTGACTATCAGGAAGTCACCTTGCAATTGTATGGTGGCATTACGCGCAAAGTTCTGTATACGCAAATAGAAACACCTTATCCGGACGGTAAACTGATTGTTTCCACCACTAACCCCGAAGGTGTTATTACGCATGTCAATCAATCGTTTATCGAAATGTCGGGTTACGACGAGGCCGAGTTGGTCGGGGCGCCGCACTCCATACTGAGGCATCCGGATATGCCGGCGGCCGCGTTCAAGGATTTGTGGGATACGATAACACGCGGCGAGACGTGGCAGGGGTACGTCAAAAATTTGCGTAAGGACGGCGGTTATTATTGGGTAAAAGCAACCGTGATTCCCAATATCAGGGGTGGCAAATTGGTCGGGTATACCTCGGTGCGGCGCAAGCCCTCCCGTACCAAGGTTGATGAATGTATCAACCTTTATCCGACACTTTTTAACTAGAGGCACGTCATGTCTTATATGTTCACCGTCAGCCCGGACTTCACGCCCGACCATATATCCGGATGGTATATTTTTAACACTTGGTTGCAAAAACACACGGGGATCGGCATTCATCTGGAAATGTACGACCATTTTCTGAGCCAACGGGAAGCCATACAGGCCGATAAAATCGATTTGATTTATGCCAATCCGTTCGACGCGGCGATGCTGGTCAGGGAAAAAGGCTTCTTGCCCCTGGTCAAGGCGCAAGGCGCCGCCGACGAGGCTTTAATTGCAGTCAGCGGCGAAAGTCAGACTAATGATGTGACGGATTTGACGCCTGGCACTCGGGTTGCTTATACCGACGATCCGGACGTGCGATTGATGGGCATGATCATGCTGGAACCGGGTGACCTCGATGCGACGAATATCGTGCCGGTGGTGGCAGATAATTATGTATTGGTCGCCAAGCATTTGTTGAAGGGCGATGCTGATGTTGGTATCTTCCTTGCTGAAGCCTACGACGGTTTGTCCTCCATGATCAAAAAGCAGTTGAAGGTGTTGGTCAGAAGTCAGATCAGCGTCATCCATCACGCGTTGATGATAGGCCCTAAACTACAGGACAGGCGCGATGAAATTCAGCAGTTGCTGATTAACATGGAATCCGATGAAAAAGGCGGAGGTGTCTTGAAAAGCCTGGGATTCGAAGCTTGGCAAAGAGTAGACGACGAAGAAATGGAGTTCATGATCGATTTGATGGATACTTTGAATACTTGATTCGATTAGATGCTGTCAGTCCTGCCGACACGGACGACCACCGTGGATATTCTCCGCCATGGCCATGTGCTCGGGGGGGATTATTTTCGTGGAGTCACCGACGATCCCTTAAGCGAACATGGCCTGAGGCAGATGTTTCGGCAATGTCGCGGTGGACACTGGCAGACTGTAATCAGTTCGCCCTTGCGACGTTGCGATGAGTTCGCAGCCGCTTTCGGGAAGCGGCACCGGTTGGAATGCGTTGTTCTGGCGGATTGGCGCGAAATCGATTTCGGCGATTGGGAGGGGCTGAGCGCTGAACAGATTTTATGCAGGCAGCCGCTGGCGCTGGAAGGGTTTTACGCCGATCCGACTGAGTTTACCCCGCCAAATGCGGAAAGCTACGATTGTTTTGCCAATCGGATTCGAGGCGCATGGGACAAGTTGCTCGCCGATTTCTCCGGGCAACAGGTATTGGTCGTGACTCACGCCGGCGTGATCAGAGTCTTGTTTTCCCAGTTATTGGCGATCCCGCCCAGGCAAAGCTTTCAAATTGACGTTCCCCATGCCTGTTTGACGCGTTTCAGTTGCTTCGACGATACGGAAGGACGCTTTGTACAGTTAAACTTTCACAGGCCTATTTGATTTTCTCAGTCATTCAAACTATTTCGGCGGCATAGAGCTTGACTTATCGCTTTCCTCCTATCGATCTGGGTGCGCCCGGGGAAGACATCAGCAAGAAAGATCTCCACGATATTGTGCAACGTTTCAAGCACTTCAATCAGAGTCGCTTGTTGCGGGTGAAGGACTTTTTGCAGCCCAGACAACACGAGTTTTTGCATCTTCTGCCGCTGCTTTTTCATCAAAACCATCCCTTATTGCCCGGTTTCGTCTCCCTCGAAACCCCGGCAGGAATTCCGGATTACACCCCCGGCAAGCAAGCTGTCGAGGCGGCTAAACAATTCTCTAAAGGTTTCGAATACAAGCGTAAGGCATTAAGAAGCTATCCTATCTACAGTATTTTTTTGATGGGTAGTGTCGGCAGCATGGCGTTTTCCAGAGAAAGCGATATCGATATCTGGCTATGCCATCAACCGGATTTGTCGGCGACGGAACTCGACGAATTAGCTCAGAAAGCTGCGTTGATAGAGCAGTGGGCGGCGACGTTGAAAGTGGAGGTCCATTTTTTTCTAATCAGTAACGAACAATTCAAAAAAGGTGAAAACACCCCGATTTCCAGCGAAAGTAGCGGCGAAACCCAACATTATTTATTGCTGGAGGAGTTTTACCGAACCTCCATATACATTGCCGGGCGGGTGCCGATGTGGTGGTTGGTGCCACCCCATCAGGAAAAACATTATGCAAATTATGTCGCGCATCTGATCGAAAACCGGTTTGTGTTCGAAAACGAAGTGCTCGATTTCGGCGGCTTGCAAGACATGCCGGTATCGGAATTTGTCAGCGCTACACTGTGGCATATTTATAAGTCGTTGACTTCTCCGCATAAATCTCTGTTGAAGCTGTTTTTGATGGAGAGCTATGCCGCGGAATTTCCGCAGCCGCAATGGTTATGTTCGGTGATGAAGCAAGCGATTTATCAGGGACAGTTCAGTGTCGATACGCTGGACCCCTATCTGCTGATTTATAGCAAGGTCGACGCTTATCTGCGCCAAGGCGGCTCGGACATCAGGCTGAATCTGGCTCGGGAGTGTTTTCAGATCAAGATCATGGGTACCACCTTTGCCTACCTCGACCCCAAGGTGCGTGGCTTGCATGATGGCTTTATGGATATGATTGCGGAAAACTGGCAATGGCCCGAAGAACTCTTGGCCAATTTTGCCAATCGTAAGTATTGGGACATCAAGAAGGCCGCCGTCGAACACGCAGTGATACGCGATCAATTGCAGCAATGTTTGCGAATTATCTTAAGAATCACCGGCAATCTATTGGATGATCCCGACCAGCACGAAGATATCAGGTTATTAAGCCGGAAACTGAGAGCCTTTCTGGATTTACGCCCGGGGAAAGTCGAGGTGCTGACTACCCGGACTATGGTGTATGAAAAGCCTGAACTATGGACGATAGCCGAAATCGCGCAGGAACAAGGGCCGGCAATTTGGTGTCTGTTCGATAGGCGCATGGCCAGAGCCGCGATCAGTGCGGAATCTGCGATCAAGCAAAGCCACAGTCTGCTCGAGTTGTTGTGTTGGGCGGTGGTCAACGGCATATACAGGCGCGATATCAATTTGCAACTACTAGGCCAAGCGTCGACGATATCGACCAACGAACTAAAGCGCCTGCTGGACGAATTGTATGGTTTTTTATCGAAATATCTGCCGTCCAAGGACACGGGATTGGAGGTTTATAAGCAAACCAACCGGATGTTGTCGTCGCTGTTATTGATCAATTGGGGGCAATCACTGCCGGTTGATGCAAATCCCGAACAATTCATGATGAGCGAACGATCGGATCCCTTGAGTTACGGTGAGGGTCGACATTGTTTTGTACAGAGCATACACAAGTTGTCGGTTTCCAATTGGGGAGAGGTGACCGTACAGGCTTATTCTGGGCTGGAAGGCGTGTTCGATAGTTTGGCCGAAGTATTCAATCAAAGCATCTCTCCCGTGTCGGCAGAAAGTTTGCAAGTATTGTGTTACACCCGTGGCAGGGGCAGAAGTATCGCATTAAGATTGGAAACCATCTTCAAACGTTTGCTCGATTTGTTCTCCGATCATCCCTTGCAATATGCCAATCGTTATCTATTGGCCGGCAAGGAGGGGGTTTGTTGCTTTCGCTTCCAGAATAACGCGTTGGGCTACTTCTTCCTGGAAAACAATAGCCAGTTATTACAAGAGTTGTCCAGTCCGCAAAGCCAGTTCTCACCGGTGATTTTCGACGACTATGTATTGGAACAGAGTTTCATTCCTTTTCTCTATCGGCAGAATTTGGCTGAAACCTTGCAAATTTTTTACCATGCCAGCGCCAAACAGGTGGCCGTTTATATTATCGACGAAAGAGGGTCGTTATTCGTCCGCCAACACAGTGGAGCCAACCCTAAACACCTGATGATACATTACAGTATCTTCATCAAATCGCTGCAGCTACAGATGCGCTTGCCCGAAACGGTGATGATCAAATGTTATGAAATACAAAAAAATTCTGCCGGCGTCGTATCTAGTCATGCGATACAGTTCAAGGAAGACGGCTCGGCGCTGGATTTGCGGGTGAGGATCGCCGTCGATCGTTCGTATGGGCAGGCCATTTATTGCAATGAGCGCAAATTCACCATCACCAACGGCGATTCTTATCAGGCGGTCAAAAAACATATACTCGGTTTCAGAAAAAGCCACGAAGACTATCCCTTTCATATCACCGAAATCGACGTGCCAAGCGAATTACTGGGGATTAAGCATTTTAGCCAGGGCCAGAGTCTGCATTACCTGAATTACAAACAAAAGATCGAAGAAAAATTAAATATTTAAATTTCGATGATTCCTGTCGATAACCTGTATGTGTCTGACCTGCACCGAGG
>JAQTYP010000429.1 GCA_028688235.1 Methylomonas sp. | reverse complement strand
CTTTGCGGTTGACGCCAACGGCGACGGTCATAAGGATATATGGAATACCAAAGCCGACATTTTTGCTTCTTCGGCCAATTACCTGAAACAGAATGGCTGGAATGCGGCCTATCCGTGGGGATGGCAAGTCACCATACCGGTCGGTGCAAAACTTTCCGAAACCAAAAGGCCGCTGTCCGACTGGATCAAAAGCGGTGTACATTTCAAAAACGGACATATTCCCAACGGGCAGTCGGCGACAATGGCGCGGTTGATCGTTCCCGATGGCGGTAATGGCCGCGCTTACCTTGTGACATCCAACTATGACACGATCCTGTCATGGAACCGCTCGGACTATTTTGCCTTGACGGTTGGCCTTCTGTCCGATTTTATCGCCCAACAGCCGGAAAAAACTTCCGGATCGTTTAACCAGTAAAAAAACAAAAGCTCAAAATGAAAAAAATATTTCTCCTTTTATTTGTGCCATTCCTGCTGTCTGCCTGCTCGGAAATCGAGCTGGGATCGCATCTATATAAGACATGGGGCGATGACGATCGTGATACAGCATCGAGCAGTCCGTCCTACAACACGGCCAATTCCGGAAATTTCAAAGTCGGAAAACCTTATACGGTGATGGGAAAAACCTATTACCCGAAAGAAACATATAATTATACCGAAACCGGCATTGCTTCTTGGTACGGACCGGGCTTCCACGGCAAGAAAACCGCCAGCGGTGAAACATACAGCCAGCTGGAGTTGACGGCGGCGCACCGGACGTTGCAAATGCCATCACTGGTTCGAGTCACCAACCTTGAAAATGGCCGTTCGGTAGTCGTGCGCGTCAATGATCGTGGCCCGTTTGCCAGAGGGCGGGTTATGGACGTATCGGAGCGCGCCGCCGGATTGCTCGATATGAAGCGGGCAGGAACAGCGCGCGTCAGGTTGGAACTTCTGGCGGATGAAAGCCGGATGCTTGCTAGCGCCGCCAAAAATGGCAAAACCACCAAAGGCGTAGAAATTGCCTATAACCAGACGGGGAGGTTGCCGGATGGTTTCCGTGGCCCTGTGATTTCGGATGTTCCGATGAGCGAAAACGATCTGACCGAAACCGCGCAAGCCGAGTCGGTGCAAGGACATGTGTCGGGCGGTCGCTTCTACCCCAATCCGGTGGTTGAGCAACAACCCGTCACACCGACCAGCTTGTTTGTTCAGGCCGGCGCTTTCGGTCAGGAGGGAAATGCGCGCAATATGGCGGTGCGTATGGCGTCGATCGCGCCGACCAAAGTCGAAACGGTCGAAAGTGGCGGACGGACTTTGTATAAAGTGCGTCTAGGCCCCCTTGACAGCGTCGGTTCAGCGGATAAAGTCCTTTCCAAGGTTCTGGCCAGCGGCCAGTCCGACGCCATCATCGTTGTTCAATAAAACATCCGAAAGTTCCGGTTATGAAATATTTGCTCTCACTTGTTCTGCTGATCCTGATGTCCTCGCCGGTTTATGCGCAGGAAGTCGTAAAACCGGAAACATCTGCCAAGCAGGCTTATGTTGTGGATTTCGACACCGGAGCGGTTCTTTACGATAAGAACGGAACAGAGCGCATGCCGACTTCGTCCATGTCGAAAGTCCTGACAACGATTGTCGCCGACGATGCGCTGCGCATGGGGACTGTTACCAAGGACCAGAAAGTGGTCGTTAGCGAGAAGGCATGGAGAACCGAAGGGTCGCGCATGTTCCTCGACCTCAATACCGAAGTAACGATCGACGATTTGCTGAAAGGGATTATTATCCAGTCCGGTAATGATGCTTGCGTCGCTCTAGCCGAAGGGATCGCAGGCTCCGAAGCCAATTACGTTGTAATGATGAACCAGAAGGCGCAAGAAATCGGCATGGCGGACAGCCACTTCATGAACTCCAACGGCATGCCCGACCCGAACCATTATTCGACAGCGAAAGATTTGGCTTTGCTGGGGAGCTATCTGATCCGCAACTATGCCGAGGAATATAAAACCTATTCCGAAAAAGAATTCACCTATAACAATATCAAACAAGGCAACCGCAATCCTCTGCTATACCGCAATATCGGTGCAGACGGCATCAAAACCGGACATACCGAAGATGGCGGCTATGGTTTGATCGGTTCTGCCGTTGCCGGTGGGCGGCGCGTGGTCGTGGTGATTAACGGAACAGATTCGATGCAGGCGCGCGCGGATGAATCCGCCAAACTGATGGAATGGGCACTATCATCGTTCAAGAATGTCAACATGGTCAATAAAGGCGATGTTCTGGCCGAAGTTCCGGTAGTTTTAAGCCCTGTCAGGAAAATGACGCTGGTTTCTTCGGAAGGTTTCCGCATGACGGTTCCATCTTTCGCCAAATCCGGAGACAGTAAAATTTCCATTACCTACAAATCGCCTCTGGTGGCACCGATTAAAGCGGGGGATACGGTCGGAACGGCCAGCCTGACCATGCCGGACGGAACCAAAAAGGAATTTCCGGTACTGGCGTCGGCGGATGCCGAGAAATTGCCGTTCTTCAAAGGCATGATGGAAAAACTGATGATCCTGTTAGTCGGGGTGCCGGAGTAAAAATGGCGCAAACACGATCAGGCCTGTTTATAACGCTGGAAGGCGGGGAAGGGGCCGGCAAGACCACGCAGTGCCGCAATATCAAATCCTTTTTCGAGGACCAAGGCCGCGAAGTTGTCTTGACCCGCGAACCGGGCGGAACACCCGAAGCTGAAAAAATCCGCAACCTGTTGGTCCAGCGCGATGGCGGCAACTGGACTCCGGTTGCAGAATGTCTGCTGTTTTTCGCCGCGCGCCAGATGCACGTCGAAACCCTGATTAAACCCGCTTTGGCAAACGGCAAGATTGTGATTTGCGATCGCTTTACTGACTCCACGATTGCCTATCAAGGCTATGGTCACGGATTTGATCTGGAAACGATCCGCGATGTCGAACGTATCGCCTTGAACGGTTTCAAACCGGACATCACATTTTTGCTGGATTTGCCGGTCGAGGTCGGCCTCCTTCGTTCGCTGAAGCAAAAAGATATTGCGTCAGGGCTTGAGAATACCGAAGACCGTTTTGAAAAACTCGATACCGGATTTCATGGACGATTGCGGCAGGGTTTTCTCGAACTCGCAAAATCAGATCCGGAACGGATCAAAATTATTGATGCCGCAGGTTCCGCAGAAAATGTAACGACGGATATTTTGAATTTGTTGAGAACCGATGCTATTTGACGATCCAACCATCGACGAAGACTTGTTTGACGCATCCGAATGGGAGGGCGGCGAAGAAGGGCACGCGACAGACACTGCAGAGATTGCGGCGGCGCGCGGAACGGCGGTTTTGTTCGAGCATCAGCAGATCGAAAAAAAACTGCTGCATATGCTCGAAACCGGACGCTTTCCGCACGGACTGGTTTTTTCCGGACCTGCCGGCATCGGTAAAAGCGTCATGGCGTTTCGTCTGGCGCGGTTCCTGTTCTCGGAAAAAGACCGCGAACC
>JAQTYP010000428.1 GCA_028688235.1 Methylomonas sp. | reverse complement strand
TCCAGCCGGTAAGACTGGTAATTGAATTCGGCACCGACGGGGTTTTGCATCCAGCCATTGGCGACCAGCACCCAATAGGCCGACACGTGCACGGCCAGCGCAATGAGCCAAGTCAGCAACAAGTGTCTTACCCTGTCTGAGCTATCCCAAGCTGAACGATGGGCCTCGAACAAAGCCACCGCCACAAAAAAACTGCTCAGGGTTTCGATCGCCAGCGGCAACGCAAAGGCGTCCCCGGCATATTCTGAAAAATAGGACCCGTTCATGCCGAATTGAAAGATTACCGGCAGACGTGTGGCAAGCGCCAACACAAAGTTGATGGCAAATAATCGCCCCCAGAAACGCGCCAGATTTCGGTACAGCACGTCTCCAGTCCAGACATAAGCCGATTCCGTCAGCGCCAAAAGCAGGCTCAAACCTAGCGTTAAGGGTATGAACAAAAAATGCAGCATCGCGCTTATCGCAAACTGCCAGCGCGATAATTCGACAACGGTTTCCGAAATCATTCCCGCCTCTTCATCCAAGTTACAAAAGCCAAATTATAAAGACATCGATCGATAAGCACACGACTGATCGATGCGAAGGCAAATGAATGGGTAATTGTGATGACGGTGATACTGTCAATTTATTTTACATGGGATTTTTATGGTTAAAGCTTGCCGGAAAGGGCGATTGTTCGAAATCGAGTGAAAAGGAAGGGGTTTGGCAGAAATGCTCACGGCACGGCAATGCCGAGTATTGTAAGCATATGATTACTAAAGAGTGGAATGGGTTGTCGAAATCTCTCTTCGCGTTAGACTAGCGAAATGGCTGACGGGCGAATCTACGCCGAGTCGAACGCGATGATAACGCAGATCGCATGATGGTAAACGGCTTACACCGAACATTTTCGCGTCAAAAAATTTTACAGTCATAGTGAAATAGTGGAGCAAGTAATGGTGCGGGGCGGCTGAAACAGGCTTGAACATTAGAATTTAATGAATTGGCCTAAATATTGCTTTTGTAAGCGCGGGTAGCGTGGCTGACGCCAAACTGCTCAGGAATATGAAATTCCCATTTATCTTTTATTAATGAGGTTACTCACTATGCGTAAATTAGCTTCGGTTTTAGTTCTTTCTGCTGTCGTCATGCCTGCATTCGCCGGTCCAACATTTCAAGTTCCAGAGCCGGAAACATTCTCATTGCTGGCTATTGGTGCTTTGGCATTCTTCATGGCTAACAGAAACGCCAAGTAAAGGGATTACTGATCAAGGTTTGCAAGTCCCGTAAACCATTGATTCGAGTCATACCCAAAGCCACGGAACCGATATTTCAAGTTGGTTTCGTGGTTCATAAACCATCTGTAAGTGTACCGGTCAGCAAAATTGCATCGCCTTGATGCGGGGTTTTGCTTGTCGTAAACATTGGAAACGAATAGGAAAATAGAGGAACAACATGAGCACCTTCACAATTCGCGTCACATCATCCGCGTCAAATGCTGCCGGAACGGGATACGGTGAACAGCCCGACCTGGGCGCCCCCAGCTTTTTGGATCTGGTGGTCAGCAACAGCACCGACCCCAAGATTGCAAACGGAGTTTACGACGCCTATTGCTTGAATCCCCTCCTTGACATTATTCTTTCTCCAACCACTTACTCGGCGACATCCGCAGCCGGCGGAGATTTAAATTCATACGCAAACATAGAACCCGTTGGTTTTTCCGCTCTGACCCAGAATCAAGTCAATCAACTGAATTGGGTGCTGGCGCAGAATTTCACTTCCGATCCAAAATTCGCTGGCCGGTTTAATTATGGCGAAGTTCAAACGGCAATTTGGAAAATCGTGGGATTCACCGATGCCCAAATTACATCGGCCGGTCTCGAACGTTTCGTAAACGATAATAATCGCAACGTGGTCACCGCCGGCGACATCGATTTCATTATTCAATCGGCTCAAACTGCAGTCTCTAACGGTTACGGGGTGGTTCCGGCCGACGCCTTTTTTACCGCCGTAATCGATCCTGTAGGGAATGTTCAACCTCTGATCGTACAACTGCAAAAAGGATCTATCGGCAATTATGTATGGTTAGACACCGACCAGAACGGCATCCAAAACGCCGGTGAAATCGGTATAGACAACGTCATCGTCGAACTGTACGACGGCGAAGGCCGATTGATCGCCACCACAAAAACCGGCGACGATTACAGTACCGCCGAAACCGAACATGGCTATTATCAATTCGCCGGGCTTGCAGCCGGAGATTATCAAGTCAAATTCATTCAGCCTTCAGACTTGACCTTTACAGCTAGGGATGCGAATGGCAATTTACAAGATACGGAAGATAGCGATGCGAATGCCTTTGGATACTCCGATGTCATTTCCCTTGCAGTCGGCGAATCCAATCAAACCATCGATGCCGGCCTTATCCCGTACCAAGCGCCCAAAGCCAGCCTGGGCGACTATGTCTGGGTCGACAACAATACCGACGGCATTCAGAACGAAGTCAACACCGGCTTGAATGGCGTCACCGTCAAGCTGTTGCAAAACAATCAAGTCATCGCCACCACCACGACCGCCAACGACGCCAACGGCAAGGCCGGCTACTACCTGTTCGATAATCTGGTGCCAGGCGACTACCAAGTTCAATTCGTCGAACCGGAAGGCTATGCGTTTACCCAACAAGACCAAGGCAGCGACGCGGCCGATAGCGACGCCGACGCCACTACCGGCCTGACGATTACCACCACGCTGACTTCCGGCGAAAACGACCTGAGCTGGGATGCGGGGCTCGTAAAAATCGCCAATGCCAGCCTGGGCGACCGGGTATGGGAAGACAAAAACGCGAACGGCATCCAGGATCAAGGCGAAACCGGCCTTAGTGGCGTGACGGTCAAGTTGTACGACTGCATCACTAACGCACTGATAGGCGAAACCGCTACCGACGCCAACGGCAACTATAGCTTCACCAATCTGGCAGCCGGCACCTACCACGTACAATTCGTGGCGCCGAATGGTTACGTATTCACCAAACAAGACGTGACCGCCGAAGCCCTGGGCACCGATAGCGACGCCGACAACGCCGGCATTACCGGTTGCTACACCGTCAACAGCGGCGACACCGTTACAACAGTCGACGGCGGCCTGTATAAACTGGCCAGCCTGGGCGACTATGTCTGGGTCGACAACAATACCGACGGCATTCAGAACGAAGTCAACACCGGCTTGAATGGCGTCAGCGTCAAGCTGTTGCAAAACAATCAAGTCATTGCCACCACCACGACTGCCAACGACGTCAACGGCAAGGCCGGCTACTACCTGTTCGATAATCTGGTGCCAGGCGACTACCAAGTTCAATTCGTCGAACCGGAAGGCTATGCATTAACCCAACAAGACCAAGGCAGCGATGCGGCCGATAGCGACGCCGACGTTTCGACCGGCTTGACCGTGGTCACCACGCTGACTTCCGGCGAAAACGACCTGAGCTGGGATGCCGGCCTGGTAAAACTAGCGG
>JAQTYP010000427.1 GCA_028688235.1 Methylomonas sp. | reverse complement strand
GGCGTGTTTGACGGTGGGATCGATCGCACAATAATTTTTTGCATGATACTGTGCTTGCCAAGCCGATGGATAATTACTCACTTTCACGATCTTCGGATTGCTCAGCGGCAGCGCCAACCGGAGTCCGTAGGCGCAGTAATCAAAACCCAATTCCGCACCAAACGCCGCAATGGTTTGGAAAAGCTGATGCTCGTTATCGCTGGTCTGCAATGCGTGAAGTTGAATTTCTTGCCAGGCTTTCATGGGCTTACCGTCGTTAAATCTGTTCGAAAGCTTATCCTAAAGGCTGAGCACACGGAAACAAAATGTCCGGACTATTTACCAGCAAGGCAAAACGGCGATATAAGCTGTCAATATTGACAGTTGTTAGGCCATTGTAAATAGCGTCTAATCTGTCGATAAGGGTAAGCGCTTTAGCAATACCCTGTTTTTGTTTTCAGCCAATAGCCATTCTTGTTAAGCCGTAGCCATGACTTTCGATATTTTCACCGCCGATACCGACGCGGAAATTCAAGCCTGTTTTCCGGTGTTCAGTGAGTTGCGCCCGCATCTCGTGCAGGACCGGTTTCTGGCGCAGGTTCGCCGCCAACAAGCGCAGTCCTACCAAATTCTGGCTGTTAGACAGCAAGGCGCCGTCAAAAGCGTGGCGGGGTTTCATTTCGCCGAGTTTTTGGCCTGGGACAAAATACTGTATGTCGACGATTTAGCCACGCTAAGCGGCGAGACTTCGCAAGGTTTCGCCGGCGCCTTGCTCGACTGGCTGATCGAACACTCGCAAGCACACGGCTGCCAGGGCGTGCATCTGGACTCCGGCCATCAGCGCTTTACCGCTCATCGCTTGTATCTTAATAAGGGTTTTCAACTGAGCAGTCATCATTTTTCCCTGACCCTCAATACCTAGATTTGCCATGAAAATTCTGGCCTTATCCGGCAGCTTGCGGGCGACGTCCATCAATTCCGCCGTGCTGCGAGTCGTAAAACAGTTGGCACCGGCCTCGATTGAAGTCGGTCTGTTTTCCGGGCTTGGCGAGTTGCCCTTATACAATCCTGATTTGGAACACGCGCCACCGGCCGAAGCCCTGCAATTACGCAACGAAGTCGCCATGGCGGATGCCTTGCTGATCGCCAGCCCGGAATATGCCCATGGCGTCACCGGCACTATTAAAAACGCGCTGGATTGGTTGGTGGCATTCGAGGGCTTTGCTGACAAACCGGTGGCGGTATTGAACGCCACGCCGCGCGCCCATCATGCCGATGCCGCGCTCCGGGAAACCTTGATCACCATGTCGGCCACGCTGGTGGAAGCCGCATCGATCACCTTGCCGTTGCCGAGCGCATACATCGGCGAAGCGGAGCTGTTGGCGATGCCGGAAATCGTTTCATTGCTGACCGGCGTATTAGTGAAAATCCAACGCACGGTAAAACGGTTGCCGGAAATGAAGCCCTTCCTGGGCAGCAGTGTCTATATCGACAGCCAATATCCGGCAATCGCCGCCCAAGCCGCCAAGCTGGCGGAGGGCGGCGCCGCTGAGGAAGCAATCGCCAAACGTTGTTTCGAATTCGTCCGCGACGAAATCAAGCATAGCTGGGACTACCGGATGAACCCCGTGACCTGTAAGGCTTCGGACGTGTTAATCCACGGCACTGGCTACTGTTACGCCAAAAGTCATTTGCTGGCGGCGCTATTGCGCGCCAACGGCATTCCGGCCGGACTGTGTTACCAGCGTTTGACGCTGGACGGTGACCAGCCGCCCTTTTGCCTGCACGGTTTGAACGCGGTTTACCTGGCGCAACACGGCTGGTACCGAGTCGATGCGCGCGGCAATAAGCCCGGCGTAGAGGCGGACTTTTGCCCGCCGCTGGAGAAATTGGCGTTTCCGATTGTGAATTCGTTGGAGCAAGATTTGCCCGGCGTCTACGCTGAGCCCTTGCCGGCCGTCATTAAAGCCTTAACCGAACACCAAACCGTCGAGCAGGTTTATGACAACTTGCCGGATGTTGGCGACCAAATTAATACGGTCTAACAGAAGCAAATATGGCCAGAAATATTGAAATCAAAGCGCGAATCGATAGCGTCGAATCACTATGGCCGCTGGCCGTCAAAATCGCCGATGAAGGACCTATCGAAATCATTCAGGATGATACTTTTTTTCCTTGCCCTAATGGACGGCTGAAACTTCGCGCTTTCTCCGATCGTGAAGGGCAGCTGATTTTCTATCGGCGTCCGGATAGCGCCGGTCCCAAGGAGTCGTTTTATATGATCTCGCCGACCGCATCGCCCGATACTCTCCGTCAAACGCTAGCCCTTGCTTACGGTGAAGGCGGTAGGGTGCTAAAGCAGCGCACACTGTTCATGGTGGGACGGACTCGGCTGCATTTGGATAAAGTCGAAGGGCTGGGTGATTTTTTGGAATTGGAAGTGGTGCTTGGCGAGGGTGAACCTAACGAAACCGGTGTGGCAATTGCGCACGCATTGCTGGAAAAGTTGAGTGTCTCCCATCATCAGCTAATAGAAGATGCCTACGTTGATTTGCTTGCAAAAATTGCCTAGCACGACAAGGCAAACTGTCGGAAATTAACAACGCTATTTGTTCTTTGTTGAGAAATTATGATTGAAAAAATATTCAAGCTGTCAGAGAGCATTCGCTACGTTGCTATCTATCGGGATGGTCAGCTAGAATCGAAAGCAAAATCGAATATGTTGGGTGCCAGCAGTTCGGAGAGCGATAGATATGAAGAGCTGTTGGTCAATCCTACCTTGCTTAAATTGGCCTCGCAACGAGGCAACATCGATTGTGGCGGTTTGGAATACCTGCTTGTGCGCTATGGAAATTTTTTCCAGTTTGTATGTCCTGTTGACTCGGGGCATCTATCGGTGTGCATAGAACCAGATGCGGATCCCATTCAAATAGGCACGAAAATCAAATTACTGTTACACAGCGACTCATGACATGCTGTTTTTTGAGGCCAAAACCTGTTTTTGTACGCAGTCCGTTTATCTAGAGCTTACTCAGTTAATACAACCCATTGATTATAAATAATTATTATCGAATATTTGCTATAATTACTGCACGAAAAACACGTCCCCACCCTCAAAAACCGTGCAGCCATGATTCGAACTACCAGCTCAAAACAACTGACGATAGCCGAATTCGACTGGCCATTTGAGACGGCCCTGGATAAATACAATCGCTGGGTCAAGCTGAGTGAATGCATGCCGTGGGACGATCTGGCGGAGAGTTATTATCAGGGATTGACGGCTGATCGGGGCCGACCGTTGAAAGACGCGCGACTGGTCATCGGCGCGGTGATCATCAAACACAAGCTGTGCCTGTCCGACATTGAAACCGTACTGCAGATCCAGGAAAACCCGTACCTGCAATACTTCGTTGGCTTGCCCGGTTACCAATCCACCGCGCCGTTTGCACCGTCATTATTGGTCGAAATCCGCAAGCGCATGGGCGAAACCGTATTCGAAAGCTTTCATCAGGCCATTA
>JAQTYP010000426.1 GCA_028688235.1 Methylomonas sp. | reverse complement strand
TAAGGTCGTCAGCGAGCTGTAAAAAACCCCGCGCGCGGAACTCGACTGCAACAAGTCGGTGTGATTTTCCTGATGTTTCAGCCGGTGTACGATGTGAATCCCGCTATCGACGCCCATGCCCAGTAACAGCGGTAATACGATGATGTTGGCAAAATTGAACGGATTGTCCAGCAGCACGTTGAAGGTGCCGGTCAGTATCGATGCCAGTAACAACGGCGTCACTATCATCAGCGTATCCTTGAAACTGCGCGTCAACATCAGCAAAAACAGGCAAATCGCCACAAAGGCACCGGTAAAGGCTTGAACGAAAGCTGTGACTACCGCCTGACCGGAAGTCACGTCCACGATAGGCAGGCCGAAAACATCGGAATAGGTCGCCATGATATCGTTGACGAAAGTCTTCAGATTCTCGGGAATATTCAAATCTTGTTTCGGCAGTATCAATACCCGGTATGAACCCTCCTTGCCGACCCAATGCGAGCGAACCTCGTCCGGAATGTCGTCGATTCCGATTTCGCTGGCGCGCATGCCGTCGCGCAGCATTCGCATCGTCTGGGGTAATAGCTTCAACACGCTATCTTCCAGTCTTGCATAATGTTCGTCCGGCTTGGGCTGGCTGTCGGCGTATCGAACGAAATCCGTCACGTCCCGATGTAGTTGGGCCAGCACCTCTCTTGTCGTAGGCGTGGCCGGCTGGTCTAGCACTTTCTGCAGGGTGGCATCGAGCTTGATCAACGCCGCGCGAACATCTGAAGTTTCCGGCGCAGTTTCGTAGCGTTTCAACTGTACCGGCATGATCAAATTCAGGTTGTCGATGATCTCCAGTTTTTGTTCTTGTTGCTCGGGCACCAGATTGCTGAGCGTTACCGCTTCGTGCACGCTAGGTAATTGCCCGAAGCGAAGCGCCAATTCGTCGGCATGAGTCAAGCTATCGGTCAATGCCGAGGTGGCAAACGGAGAATCGTTTTTGGTTTTCAACAGTTTTTTAAAGGAAATGACCGATTGCGTCGTCGGATCGCGCAAATTGATGGGATTGGAGTCGAATCTTAATTGAGTCAGCACGAAACCGGCGGCCGCGGCAGCCACGATCGATCCCAGCAGTATGGATTTGTGGTGTTCAAAAGGAAATGCATAGACCCAAGCCGGCAGATTGGCGCCGCCGTTGGCCGGCCAGGTGTTGATGGGCAGGAGCTTTAATAGTGCCGGCAACAGGCTCAACGACACCGCTAAACCGATGAAAATGCCCGCACCGGAAATAATCCCCAATTCCGATACACCGATGAAGTCGGTAGGAATGAACGCCAAAAAACCGATTGCCGTGGTCCCTGCGCATAAAAACAGCGAACGGCCGACGGTATCCATGCTGGTCAATATCGCCTGCTCGTTATCCAGAC
This sequence comes from Methylomonas sp., assembly GCA_028688235.1. Taxonomy (GTDB): domain Bacteria; phylum Pseudomonadota; class Gammaproteobacteria; order Methylococcales; family Methylomonadaceae; genus Methylomonas. Next base: position 2,103 of record JAQTYP010000426.1, on the reverse strand, counting down.
CTTGTCCCCGACACTCCTGGTAACGTAAACACAGGTGGGTGGCAAAATCCACGCCCAAACCGATATAAAGCACCGCAAACGCCACCGAAATCAAATTCAAATGGCCTATGGCCACGGCGGCAAAACCGGCCGTCAAAATCAAACCAACGATCAAGGCAATGAAGGTCGATATCAATAAACGGAACGAGCGCAAACCCACCCATAAGGCCGCGCAAACCAGCACCAAGGAAACGATACTGGAAACGATCATGCCCCGATTGACCGTTTCCATTTCTTCGTGCTCCAGCGCTATTTCGCCGGTAAAGCTCAGCTTGACGCCGGGAAATTGATCGGCCATTTCGGCGGAAAGCCGGCGCAGATAATCCATGGGCAGTCCAGCCGGCATCAGTTGATTGAAATCCAGATGTGCCCTGGCAATCACTAGGCGCCGGGTCTGATCTTCGCCCAGGCTGGAATTGGCCAGTAGTTGTTGCCAGGACAAATAATGCGTTTGCCCGGCCTTGATAGCCTGAATCGACCGGTCTATCGCGCTCAGTAACGGGTCCAGCGGCATCGCCATATTCTGTTCCTTGCCTTCCAGCGCCAGAGCGATGATGTCCATCAACCCAGCGAAGTGATAATGCTCGGACAAATAGCCAATAAAGGGTTGGGCATCGACCAGTCTGGCGGATAAGTCCTCCAGTTCGTCCAGACTTAGGTACAAAAATCCCTGCTGCCTGAAAAATGCATTATCGACAGGAATGTAAGCCGAGTCGAAATAGCGTTTTTCCTGGCTCAGGCGTGTTTGCACATGCTCCGCCGCCAACGCAGTCTGTTCCGGCGTAGGCGATTCGACGACGACCAGGATGGCTGTCGCATCCTGCGGAAACGCCTTGTCCAGTTTGGCGCGCATTTTAATGAAAGGTAGTTCCTGCGACAGCAAATCGCTGGTATTGGTATTCATGCCCAAATGCCCGCTGGTGTAAGTCAAGCTGACCGCACTCACAGAAACAAAAATCAGCAACACCAGCCAGGGAAATCGTATTGGCAGCTTGGACAATGCATGGATTAGTCGCGAAAGAGATGATTTTGCGGCAAAGGTCATAGAGGTTTGATCAGGAAAAAATCGGGAATTGAAACTCAAAGCATCGTTAGCGCGGGGTGTACTAGAAAACGGACAGCTAGCAATCAAATGTCCCGATAACGCCAGATCCTGAACATGTCGCTTAAGCTTCGCCCGGTTGAACTCAACATATCGGAATGCTTCGCAAATCGGCAAATACGCACGCGCCGACCATTATAAGCGATCAGCAGCATTTACCCCTTCCAATATACGTTGCAGGTTTGGATCAACACTCGATCAAATTAACCGCCAGGCCGCCGCGCGAGGTTTCCTTGTATTTGGTTTTCATATCGGCACCGGTTTCCCGCATGGTTTTGATGACCTTGTCCAGCGATACGAAATGCGTGCCGTCGCCGCGCAACGCAATTCGGGCGGCGTTGATGGCCTTGACGGCCCCCATCGCATTGCGTTCTATGCAGGGCACTTGCACCAAACCGCCGACTGGGTCGCAGGTCAGTCCCAAGTTATGTTCCATGCCGATTTCAGCGGCATTTTCGACCTGCTCCGGCGTGCCGCCCAATACTTCGGCCAAAGCTCCCGCCGCCATCGAGCAGGCGACGCCGACTTCGCCCTGGCAGCCGACTTCCGCACCCGACAACGACGCATTTTCCTTGTATAAGATCGCGATCGCCGCCGCCGTCAGCAGAAAGCGAATCACGCCGTCTTCGTTCGCACGATCGGAAAACCGCCAGTAATAGTGCAATACGGCCGGAATGATGCCGGCCGCGCCATTAGTCGGGGCCGTCACGATGCGGCCTGCGGCGGCGTTTTCCTCGCTGACCGCCAGCGCGAACAAATTGACCCAATCCATGGTGCCGACCGGCAAATTTGGGGTTTGCCGGGGAATTTCGCCGGTCAGCTGCTTATAAAGAGCCGCGCCCCTACGTTTGACTTTCATGCCGCCCGGCAGTAGCCCTTCTCCGCGCATACCGCGTTCGCCGCAGGCCTGCATGACCCGCCAAATATCGATAAGCCGTTGCCTAATCGGCTGCTCGTCCAGC
>JAQTYP010000425.1 GCA_028688235.1 Methylomonas sp. | reverse complement strand
CCCATAGAATATGCAGAGCCAACTGAATCGCGATGAGGGGGTCCAGAATTTCCCATCCATTCATGCCCAAGCGCCTGGCCAACTCCAGTGTCAGCTCGAAGTGATTGGCGATAGCAATCAAACCGACCCCCATCAAGATACCTATCGTGGTCCAAACATCGGTCATCAAATGCTTGCCGTCGGCTTCCAGCGTGATAGACCGGCGACTTCGACCGACGCCAATCAATATCCTGGCAACGATTAGATTGATCAACGACGCCAATACCGAAATCGCGATGCCGACATCCAATTGATGTAAAGGTTCGGGATGCCAAAGCCGCTCCCAAGCCGTATAAGCGATACTGATAGCCGCCAGCAAAATCATGATGCCTTCGGCACCACTGGAAAAATACTCTATCTTGTCGTGACCGTAAGCATGATTGTTGTCCGGCGGCCGCGTCGAAATGCTGAGCACTATCAGCACGATCACCGCCGCGACCAAATTAATCACCGACTCCAACGCATCGGACAACAAGCCTACAGAATCGGTCAACCAATAGGCATAGCTTTTTAAAAAAATCGTCGCGACCGCCGCCGCGATCGACAACCAGCCGTATCTGGCCAACGAGCTTTGTTCAGCACCCATGATCCAATCCAGTCAATCCGAGGACTATAGTCTAACAGTTCTCGGCCCGTCGCTGCATAAGCCCGCCCCCTTTCCATCATGGTTACCCGTCCGCCGAGTACATTATCGACCAGCCGGTTCAAATAAACCATACCTTCGGTTGAACTGCGCCAGCAAACGCCGCCCTGTTCCCGCCAGAAAACGGACCAACGACATAAGCAGTTGAAAATGCTAAAAACTTACCCAAAGCCAACACCAGATAAAACTGGCATATTTTTCGCTTGTTTGATAATTTTCGGTTTCATTAGGATTGAATCATGTCCTCTTCACGCGCTCTAACTCCTCCGAAAACCGGCCTTGCCGGACTCACCGAAAATTGGCGTAGCGACTTATTGGCCGGTTTTTTGGTTTTCCTGATTGCCTTACCGCTTTGCTTAGGGATTGCAATGGCATCCGGATTTCCGCCCATGGCCGGCATCCTGTCCGCCATCATCGGCGGCCTGCTGGTATCGCGCATCAACGGTTCCCATGTGACGATTACGGGTCCCGCCGCCGGATTGATCGTAGTCATACTCGATGCCGTACAATCGCTGGGACAAGGCGATGCGATGGCCGGATATCGCTATACGCTGGCCGCTATCGTAATCGCCAGCCTGTTACAGATTCTGTTGGGCGTTTTCAGGGCCGGCAAACTCAGCGCGTTTTTTCCGTCCTCGGTCGTTCACGGCATGCTGGCCGCGATAGGCATCATCATCATGGCCAAACAGATTCATACGCTGTTAGGAGTCAAGCCCGAAGCTCATTCCTTGTTCGGCACTATCGCCGAAATACCCCGCTCCGTAATCGAGTTGAATCCGGAAGTCTCGGCAATCGGTTTATTGGGATTGGCACTGCTGATATGTTGGGCACTGATCGAGAACAAGACCTTGAAAATGATCCCTGCCCCTATATTGGTCGTATTGCTGGGGCTTGCGTTGGGCCAATATTTCGATTTGGATCATGTCCATAAATACCTGTTCTTACCGGATGCCAAAATATTACCCCACCATGAATTCACGATAGGCCCCGCGTTTTTGGTGGCAGTTCCGGAAAATTTCATGTCCGGTTTTTATTTTCCGGATTTTAGCAAAATCGCCAACCATGAATTCTGGCTGGCCGTCGTGACGATTTGGCTGGTCGGCAGCCTGGAAAGCCTGTTGAGCGCCGCCGCGGTCGACAAACTCGACCCTTATAAACGCGACTCCAACCTCAACCGCGACCTGGCGGCGGTGGGCATAGGCAATCTGCTCGCAGGCCTTATCGGCGGCCTACCGCTGATAGCCGAAATCGTCCGTAGTTCGGCCAATATCAACAACGGCGCCAAAACCGGTTGGGCCAACTTTTTCCACGGCGCATTTTTGCTGATTTTCGTGGCCCTGTTTCCAAAATTAATCCACGAGATCCCGCTATCTTCGCTGGCGGCCTTGCTGGTGTTCACGGGCTTTCGTTTGGCCTCGCCGAAAGAATTCGCCAAGACATTGGCGATCGGCATCGATAATTTTGCTGTGTTTGTCATCACCATCATCGGCGTATTGGCAACTGATTTGTTGATCGGTGTCGTCATCGGCATCGTCGCTGAATTGTTTATCCACATGCTGCGCGGCCTTAAACTCGACAATGCGTTTTCGATGGCTTACCACGTCAAACAAACCGCTCCCGATACCCACCACATTGCCGTCAGCGGCGCCGCGGTATTCTCCAACTTCCTCAGTTTGAAAAGCCTGCTGGCCGATTTTCCCCAACAAAAACAGGTATTCTTCGACCTGAGCGACGCCGAACTGATAGACCATACCGTCATGGAATTCATTCACCACTTTACCGAAGAATACAATCTGGCCGGCGGCCGCTGCGAAATCGTCGGCCTGAATAATCACACAAGCTTTTCGGACCACCATTTAGCGGCAAGGCGTAAAATAGCGGATTAACTTATTGGGTCAGGTACCGACCCAATCCAGCCCGCCAGACCACTGTAACAGCCATGCGCCAATTACTGCTCAGACCTATCATCTTCGTCACCCTCGTCATGAGCGTTCTGGTACTTGGCGAATTGGCCGCCATCGCCCGCTTGTCCTGGCTGAACAATCAGCGCATTCACAAGATAGAGACCGACATCGGCAAAGGCCATAGACTGCAGGAAACCATATTCGAGTTTCTGCAACTACAATCCAAATTGGCCATGCATAAAAACGACCCGTCGGTAAGCGTCGATCAAATCGCCGAATTGGAAGACCAATTGCTGGATTTGCTATTAAGCCATAACAGTGCCGACTTTACGGTACCCCTCGACTTGCTGAGCTTGCAGGACAGGTTCGACAAGGCCATCAGCGGAGACTCGAAAGCCCTGATCGATACCGTCAATCTGATAAGGGAGGTAATGGATCAACAAACCGACGAAGAGGAAAAGCTACTGATCAGCATAGAGGCCGATAGCAGACTAGAGTTACAACTAGCGATCATTCTGCCCTTGCTGCTATTCTGGATAGGCCATTATTTCTTCCGCAATAATGTATTGGAGCCCCTGGACGCCCTGAGGGCCTTGCTTTCCGGCCTGGTAGAAGGCGTAAAGCAACCGATAAGCCATACGACCACGGATCCGATATTGAGCGATCTATTCCAGCGTTATAACAATCTGGTCGCTCATCTGATCGAGCTGGAACAAACCCACCAAAATTATACCGAGAGCCTAGAAAGCCAAGTGCGCAAGACCAGCCACGAATTACTCGAACAAAGCCAGCGACTGGCGAAAGCCGAACGACTGGCGGCCTTGACCGAAATGGCCGCCAGCACCGCCCACGAACTGCGCAACCCCCTGGCCGTGATACAGATAGCCTTGGAAAACATACAGTCCGAATCCAG
>JAQTYP010000424.1 GCA_028688235.1 Methylomonas sp. | reverse complement strand
GGAAGCGCCAGGATGTTCGCCCCGTTTCAGTTGGTGTTCAGGTGGGAGTGGCAGGACTTTCAGCAAGACCGGCAAGACGGTCAACGTGACGAACAAACAAATGAATAAACTAGTGCCGGCCAGAAGCCCCAATTCCGATATCCCCTGATAATCGGTCGGCACGAAGGCATAAAGTCCGATCGATGTAGTGCCGGCGCATAGAATCAGGGAAGGACTGGTGTCCAGTACTGCAGAGCGTATGGCTTTGAGCTTGTCGTTGCCGTGCATGTCCAGGTTGTCGCGATAACGCAAACAAAAATGGATGGCGTATTCCACGCCCAAACCGATGTTGGATACCGCAAAGGCCACCGATATCAGATTCAGTTCCTTGACTGCCACCGATGCAAACAAGCCGCAAAAGATCATGCCCAAGGCCAGGGTCAGCAACGTAGCCAACATCAGCAGCCACGAACGATAGGCCAACAACAAGATGCCGCAAACCAGCACGATGGAAAAGATGCTGGCTGTGAACGTGCCTTCGCTCATGCCGGCCATTTCATCGTGTTCCAGGCCGACTTCGCCGGTAATCCAGATTTTGACCGCCGGCAGGTTGGGATCCTGTATCTTGTTGGCGGCGCTACGAATCGCGGATATCGCCGGTTCTACAGGCAATATCCGGCTAAAGTCGAATTTGGGCGTTACAAAGATAAAGGCTTTGTCGGACTGCGCCTCTCTGATGTTATTCTCGGCGATCAGCTTTTGCCAGGACAGCAAGTCGGTTTCGCCGTTCAGGGTTTTATGCAGGGAATGGGTGACCTTGTCTATCAGCGACATCAAATCTATAGGCAGGTCGCCGGCCCGATTATTCGCATTCAGGGCGTCTTCGAAAATAGAGAAAAAACCGATCAGGCTGGGATCTTGCGATATACGGCCTATGAAGGGTTGGGCTTGGGCCAGCGTGACCGAAAAGTCCTGCAATTCGTCGGTATCCAGATAAAGCAGGCCATTACGCTGAAAAAACAGGTTTTCGTCGGGACGGTAGATCTTACTGAAATGTTCGGTGTCGGCCCGTAGCTCACGGCTCAGGCGCTGGGCGGCGGCTTTGGTCAATTCCGGACTGGTCGAATCGACCACGACCAACAGCGTATGAATGTCCTGACCGAAAGCTTTTTCGAGTTTACGCCGGTTTTGTTGAAATTTGGATTGCGGCGCGATCAGTTCCGCAGTGTCCGTGTTGATGCTGAGGTGGTGTCCGGCATAGTCTAAAGCCAAGTAGGCCAGCCCCACCGCAACCAGCAGTAGCCATACCGGCGAATACAGTAGCCAGTTGCTCCAGCGATAGGCCAGATTGCGCAGAAAAACCTCCGTCGGCATGTTTATGCGTTGGCAACGGTATTGATCAGGTACAGTGTATAACCAATAAATGACGCCAGTAACACGCTGCCCTCCAGACGATTGATGGTGCCGCTGCCGTTACGGTCGTAGCCCATCCCGAATAGTGCCAAGGTCAGAATCGCCATCAGCGGCCAATCGCGGGTGATGATTTCATGCGGGATAGTCATCGGACTGATGACGCCGGCCAAGCCCACCACTGCCAAGGTATTGAACAAGTTGGAACCAATGATATTGCCGACGGCTAGGTCGTGCTCGCCTTTACGGGCTGCGGCGATGGACGAGGCCAGTTCAGGCAGCGAGGTGCCGATAGCGACGATGGTCAAACCGATGATCAAATCGCTGACACCCAAATCCTTGGCGATGGATACAGCGCCCCATACCAGCATGCGGGAACTGACGACCAGCAACAAGATGCCGCCGATCAACCAAATCCAGGCCTGGAACTGCGACATCGCGTGTTCTTCCAGCTCTTTTTCTATCTCCTTTTCGAACTCATCGGCATCGTTTTTCTTCATGCCTTGTATCACCATCCAAGTCATGATCGCGGCAAATACGCTCAATTCTAGGGCGGCATCCATCACAGACAGTTCGCCATCGAACAACTGACCAAAGGCAAACAGCGTAACGACGAAAAGTATCGGCAATTCCTTCCTGATGACTTGCGAATGTACCGCAATTGGACTGATCAGCGCCGTGACGCCCAAAATTAACGCAATATTCGTGATATTGGAGCCATAGGCATTACCCAGCGCGATTCCGGGGCTGCCCTGTAATGCCGATAACGCCGAGACCGACAGCTCGGGCGCCGACGTACCGAAACCGACGACGACCATGCCTATCAGCAAGGGCGACATGCCCAGATGGCGGGCGATGGCGGCCGCGCCCTCGACAAACAAATCCGCGCTCCAGACCAAAATGATCAAGCCGATGACTATCATCAATAACGGCAAAGCCATACTACCTTCCATAAAAATGCAACAAAATTGGGATGAAAATCGACGATTGCCGTCGAACAATGGCTACAGCACCCGCGATTAAAACCTGGATCAATCCAGCGTCCAATCGACCCAGCCACCATAAGCGGTGGCTATGACCACCACGCCAAACAGTATCCTGTACCAGGCAAAGACGATGAAATCGTGATGGCTGATATATCTCAGCAAGGCCTTAACGGCAATCAAGGCGCTGACGAACGCCGAAATCAATCCGACCGCGAACAAGACGCCGTCGGATGCCTCATGCAGCAGATCGCGATGCTTGTATAGGTCATACAAACTAGCGATGATCAAGGTTGGTATCGCCAGAAAAAACGAGAATTCGGTCGCCGCCTTGCGCGACAAACCGAACAGCAAGCCGCCTATGATCGTGGAACCCGAACGCGAGGTGCCGGGGATCAATGCAAAAGCCTGGGCAAGGCCCAGTTTCAACGCGTCCCAGACGGTCAAGTCGTCGACGTCGTGTATGCGAATTTTGTGTTCGCGCTTTTCCGCCCAGATGATCACGAAGGCTCCGACGATAAAGGCCAAAGCGACCGGTATCGGTTTGAACAGCAAGGCCTTGATGTGCTTACCGAAGAGCAAACCCAAGCCGGCCAAGGGGACGAAGGCAATCGCCAAATTCAGCACAAACTTTTGCGCCTGCCTTTCGCTGGTCAAACCGGCCAGTACCGATGTGATCTTGGCACGATATTCCCAACAAATTGCCAGGATGGCGCCAACCTGAATCACGATGCTGAAGAGCTTGGCTTTGTCGTCGTTAAAGCCGAGTAAATCGCCGGCCAGTATCAAATGTCCGGTACTGGAAATCGGCAGGAACTCGGTCAAACCCTCGACCACGCCCAGAATCAGGGATTTAAGCAGTAATTCAATATCCATATCGGCAAGCTCCAGTCCAAATCGGCACACAGGAATAAATCGGCATGTTGATAGGCTAATGATTTCAAGAAAAGTTGATGAGAAGCAAGGCTAAAAGCCATGCAAACGGGGCGGGATTATAGTCGAAATATTGCTGCTTTCGTAACTTTAACGTCCCGCCAGACGGATCCAGTGAATTTGACTATACCGATTCGCTCAATCGCGCTGTCTATCGAACGTGCCAGGGTTAGCCGGCTAGACGATGTAGGGGATA
>JAQTYP010000423.1 GCA_028688235.1 Methylomonas sp. | reverse complement strand
TAGATAAAGTCGGCCTTGACCAGTTTGCGTTCCGAATCCTCCAACGGGGTTTTATGGTTTTTTTCGCCTTTGTCGGTGGCGATGTAGGCGTCCACTTCGGCTTGCTCAAAAGCTTGCAGGTTGCTGCCTGAAAAATAGCCGTTATCCGCGCTGATTTTCTCGGGTAGTTGTCCTGCGCTGTCTTGCAGCGCTTGCAGGGCCGGTTCGACGTCTTGCTTGTCGTTGGCGTGCTGGCTAATGTGTTGGCCGACGATGATTTGATGGTCTGCATCGACGCTAATTTGCCCGTTATAGCTGTAATCGAACTGGCCGTTCTTGCCCATGATCCGCGCTTCGGTATCGGCAAAACTGATTTGCTTGCTGTCTTCGATGGCTTTGCCGGGATTGAGCTGGGCTTCGCGTGCTTCAAGGGCCTGTTTGGCGACTTGGATTTTAGCTAACCGATCTTGCTTGAATTGCAAGTCTTCCGGGATTTCGTAGCCGGTTTTGTCGCGATAGGCCTGATCTTCTGCGCTGTCGCTGCGACTGGCTTGTTCGATCAAGGCATCGATTTCAGCGCACAGCGCTTGTTCCTTTTCCTTGAGGCGGCCATAGCTCATCGCCTTATGCTTGGAGGTATCGGCCTTGAATTTGGAACCATCCAGACTGATATGGCCCAACGAGGCCAGCTTCAACTCCATGGCCAGTTTGACGGTTTGCTTGAAGCAATCCTGAAAAAACGGACCGTGGTTTTTGCGAAAATCGCTCAACACGCGGAAATTGGGGCAGTTCATCTGGGCGATGAACATGAAGGATAAATCCTCGCGGCAGCGGCGCTCGATTTGCCGGGAGCTGAAAACGCCCCGGCTGTAGGCGTAGATCAGAATGGAAACGATCTGTCTGGGATGATAGGCATGCTGGCCTTTGGCACTATAGCGGCTTTCAACGCTGGCGGTATCCAATTGCTCGAAGAGCTCGGCATAAAGGTAGCATTCATGATCATGCGGCAGAAGATCGAAGATATTGCTGGGAAAAAGTTGGTGTTGATGAAACTCAACCGGGTGGGATTTGAAGGGAATGGCCATGACGCTTCCATGCTTGATTCTGACTGCAATTATATCATAGGCTATTGTTTTTTATGGCATTGTTTCTGTCGGCTGAGGCCAGTATATTGTCACGGGGAAGTGCCTGCTTGGAAGCTTGCCTGCCAGGGTATTCTCGGACAGGCTCCTAGGCGCGTATGGGGCGGATGCCGCCGCTGTGCTATCGCGCCTCGGACCGACGGCGCATCATATCGAACATACGGTCGAAAAATTTTACGCTAGCCTCATGAACATTCCGGCGGCAGCTGTGGTACTGGACAACCTCACTTCCCAGGAATTTCAGCAGCTACACGAAAGGCAAAGCCACTACCTTTCCAGTATTTTATCCCCTGAATTGAGCGTGAAACGTCATCGAATGATGGCGACCGAGGCTGGCAGACGCCATGTTTATGTCGGCGTATCTGCCGAAGTCCTGGCGGAGTCATCGGCCCTATACGGCGACATTGTCGCCGCGCTGCTTCTAGGACGTTCGGATACGGAACGGCTTAAGGAAATCATCACTCGGCGTTTCCAATACGACCTTATTACTCAAATCCAGGCGTATGCTTGGATGCAGAAAAAACGTCTGGATACGTATCAGCATATCGGACGACGTGAACATACGGCTAACCCGCTGGATTTCCTACAAGACGCACTCGAAACTTTATTAGGATCGTTCGACGATGATGTGCTAGGCATTGCTTTTGGCTGCATGAGGAATGGGAATTTCCGCTATTTACTAGCCAAGGGTTGTGTGCCCTATGAAGCTGATGATCAGAGTTTTCCGGTCTATCCGACTGTTGAAATACCAGAGATCGAGCAGGTATGGTTCGACGAACAGCCGCTGTTAATCAACAACCTGAATCTGGACACCCGGCTTTCCAAGACACTGAGAAGCCAATGTATGGCCCTGGGCGTTCGGTCATTCGGCGTCTTGTTGGCTCACGACCTTCAAGGTGCCCCCAAGGGTTGCCTGTTAGTTTTTAGCCGTTTCCCTGGGCATTTTTTAGACAACGGCACACTCCACTATTGGCAGCAAGTCGCGGACCTGACCGGCACAAACCTCGATTTCATGGAGCGATCGCGCGACAGGCGACAGCACAGGCTATCTGACGAATTACGCTTTCGGCAGCTACTGGCCCAAGAAAAAGTGGAAATGCACTATCAACCCATCGTTGATCCAAGCAATGGCCGCACCGTAAAGGTCGAAGCCTTGGCTCGCTTGAAGGATGGCGACCGAATCATCTCGCCTGGGCTGTTCCTTTCGGCTTTTGGTGCAAACCAGCTACGAGAATTATTTGATATCGGTCTGGCGAGGGTCATCGACGATCTGGCAGGCCACTATCCGCTCTGCAGCATCAACGTACCGCCTGAGGTCATGGCCGATACACCTTGGTTGAAAGGTCTACCGGATCATTTGGCGCGATTGGGAGTGGGACCTGAGCAAATCAGCTTGGAAATTCTCGAATCGGCGCTATCGGACGACAAAGAGATACAAAGCGCTCTTTATACGATAAAAGAAGCCGGCTACTCGATTTTGCTTGACGATGTCGGAGCCGGAGAATCGTCATTACTGCGGCTCGCGACACTCCGGTAACAGGCATCAAAATCGATCAAAGTTTCGTGCGTTCGTTGCAAAACAGCTTCGAATATTTGGATTTTATCCTGTCCTTGCGATCGCTCGCGGCTCAACGCGGCCTGGAATGCGTGGCCGAAGGTGTCGAAAATGCGGACATCGTCGATACCCTAGGCAGCGCGAGCGAACTGCTACTGCAGGGTTATGCTTTCGCCAAACCGATGTCTGCCCAAGCCCTTTCGGATTGGCTCAAACGAAAGGCCGAGGGGCAGGCGATGGGGCCTTTTCCGCAATCGCTCCATGGCTGGTATTGCCGACACGTCGATCGCTTTGTCAGCATAGGCAATGCGCTGTACGCAGCCCCCGACCTGATCAGTATCGAACATCTGCAAGATGCCGAACGTTGCCCTTTACACGCGATGATTCCCCACATTGGGGGCGATGGTGAGATTGAAGCCGCGCACCGCCAATGGCACGCCAACTACGCGCGATTTACCTCGATGATACAAGCAGGCGCGACTGCGGGAGAACTCTGGCATGCCATGGAATCTTGCAAGCAAGAATTGCGTAAATTGGTGGAACGGAAGCTGCGGTCTAAACGCTGAATGACGATTGAACGCGATTCGACGGTTCCGTCTACCTCATTGAGCCGGTTAAAGCATACACAATCAGCAAGCAACTAGGCGCCCACCGTTAGAAATATACCGCTCGCCCTCCACAATATCGAAGGACAAACGGTGCTCGGAAATTTAGCTGACCATACCCGAATTATTGTTCTTGCAGTCGATATAGATATTCCACCAATGCCAGAATGCGGCTGCGGGCGGCCGATTCACTATCATATGCTGGATAATTGTCGAAGTACAAG
>JAQTYP010000025.1 GCA_028688235.1 Methylomonas sp. | reverse complement strand
GTTTCGGCTTCATCTGCCGCGACGAGCACTGCATCCGTACCCTGTGTTAACCAGGATGCGCAGGTCAAGCCTCAGCAAGAGGTTGTTGCCGAAGCAGACCCAAAATATCCGGCCGCCAATTTTCAGCCTAAAGTCATTTTCAGCGAATCTAACTAACGATCGTGAATCGTCGGCATCACCGCAGTCTATGACAGCCGGGGATGTTGGGGCGACTTTTACAGAAATAATAACAATCAAGCGATTGTGGCCGGTTTTCGTAATGGGCGGGTTGCGTTAGAAGAAGGTTTAAACAGCCGAGCGCATGTCGTGCTCGCATATATTCAATCGGGAGTATTCTCAAATGAAAAAAAACAGTTTGATGAATAGCTTATTTGGCATATTGCCGCCCTTGTTTTTTGATAAGCCGTCTGCTGGCGCTGTCATTGAAAATAGAGGCGATGCCGGTGGAGAAGGCGGTCAGTTGACTGGTGTCGCCCGCTACTTACAAAAGCTTGAGCCAAAAGAAGAAATCATCGCAGGAGAACCATTAACCGGAGTGGCTAAATATCTAGCCCAACAACAGGTTCTGGAAGAAGCCAGCAAACCCGTTGTCGAAACGATGGAGCCGGAAGAGACTCTGGAATTAGAAGAAGTCGGCAGCACCAGTGAGCCGATTCCGAGTGGCGTCGAGAAATATCTGTCGCAACAAAGCGAAAATCCCATCACCCGGGTTGCCAAATATTTGCTGAAACAGGCTATCCAGTCGCGGGAAGTGCCTGTCACGGGTGTTTCAAAATATGTCACCAAACAGGAACATGACGGACATGTGGTTACCGGTGTCGCCAAGTATGTGACCAAGCAGCACCTGCGGGATAGTGCGGCGCCAGGCGTGACTGGCGTGGCCAAATACGTGTTGAAAAACGAACTGCTTTCGAAAGATGCGCCGGCCCCGACCGGCGTGGCCAAATATGTCAGCAAACAGGCGCTAATGTCAAAAGATGCGCCTAAGATCACAGGTGTAGCCAGCTATATAAAAACGCTGGAAAAATTGGAGCAGGATCAGGCGCCAGCCACCGGTGTCGCTAAATTTGTCGCGCAACAGACCGTAGAGGCGAAAAAGGCAGCAGCGGCGGCTATCGTTGCCCGTTATGCGGAGCAAGAAGCCAGAATACTGGCTGAAAAAGCGCAACAACAATTGGAGCCGGTTCGTGGCGAGCAAGTAGAGTCCGTTGAAGGTGCCGAGACGGTGTTCGAGGGCTCTCGCGTTGCGCAATATATCGCCAAGCAGGAAGCGGCAGGGCAGGTCATCACGACCGGTGTTGCCCGATATTTGGCTAAGCAGATTCAATTGCAGAGTCAGGCAGAGCCTTTGAGCGGCGTGGCGAAATACTTGGCGAAACAGGCAACGTTGGCTCGTTATCAGGAACCCCAGACCGGAGTGAGCAAATATATTGCCAAGCAGCGCCTTGTCTTCAAGCCCACTGTCGAGATTAGTTCGGTCAGTAAGTACGTCAGGCGTCAGGAGTTGCAGCAAAAAGAGGCGGGAGACGTAACTGGCGTAGCCAAGTATGTTTCAAGACAGAGTTTGGTGTCCGGTGATGCTTCGGCTGTCTCTGGCGTCGATCGTTATATGGCCAGACAGGCTCAGTCGGCAGAGGATTTTGCCAGGACCACGGGTGTCGAGAAATATCTGCGCAAGCAAGCCTAATCCGCTTTAAATACGTTTCACGAGGCCAATACTTCCGTACAGGGGGGGTATTGGCTTTTTTGGTTTAGCGCGTCGACGATGCGTTTTATCGGCAGCGGCAATAGCGAAACTGGTTTATCATGTCCATTCAATGCCACTTCTTCAGAGATTCGAATGTTTCGTCTGTTTATTTTTAGCCTGATGCTCGTTTTTCCGGTTCTCGCTTGGTCCGAAGCCGATCCGCAAGAGCCGGCGGCAGTGCCGGAACCGCCGGAGTTACCGCCGCGTGTGCAGTCCGGTGAGGAAATGGAGCCCGATATCACGATTATCCGTAAAGGAAAGGATACTATTCAGGAATACCGCAGGAATGGCAAGCTCTACATGATCAAGGTCCAGCCCCAGGTGGGGCCGCCCTATTATTTATTGGATACCAATGGCGATGGCACGATGGACGTGAAAAAAAGCGATTTCGATAAAAACACCAATATCAATTTATGGACCTTGTTCGAATGGGATTGAATAGGGTCTTCTCGCCCGGCAATGTCGGAACGAATATCTCACTCGCTGACCTTGAGCAGCCAGCCGCCTTCCGTATCGCATTTGCTTGATTTGGCTTTCAGCAATACGGAAATGCGGACTACGGTATTTTTGATATCTTCGGGTAATTTGCCTTTGACGATATAAAATGTTTCTTTGTCTTCGAATGTTACAGCTATGGGTTGTTGTTTGATGCTGACATGAATGTGGCCTGGACCATTGCTGCCGGATGCGAAGAACGAAAACTCCGAGCCGGGCGCGGCTACGGCCATGTTTTCCGGCATGTATTTACTGATCTTGGCTTTGATGCAGGCCGGGCCGTCGCCACCGCCGCCATGGCCGATATGGCCGGTAGCTTGAGCCCACGTCACGCCGGAGAAGCTTAGGGTAAGCAATGCGGCGAAAATTTTAAGTATTGTCATGGGTTTTTCTCCCTTTTAATTATTATCGAGTGGTTGGCGATTATATGTCTTGCGCGGATAAGTTTGAAGTTTGCAATTGAATTGGTTATCGACCTGCGCGACTATCGGAGGCGATGTCAAGGTCGGCTGGGTTGCTGTTTTAGATTGTTTTGATTACAGTGGCGGAGCGGTAAATCTTTACTTTCACAAAAATAAAAGCGGGATGGGATTTATGTTATTTCTGGCTAAATTGTTCGGTATTCTGACCTTGGTATGGTTTTATTTGACGGCAAAAAATAATAACGCGCCGGTGGTAAATTGGTCGCTCATCGGTTTGATAGGCTACTGGCTGACCTGGTGGTTGGCGAAGTTTTTGTTGGTGGTGCCTCTGGCGGATGCTGTGCCCAAGCATTCCGTTGTCGAATTCTTGTTGACCCAGATGCCTGTGGTCTGTGCCGTGGTGGCATGTTATCTGATAAGAAAGAGACTGATAGCGAGCGTATCCGCTCTTCAGTAAGCGCGCCGAGGGATGCGTAAGCTCGCGTTGATTACGGGCGCGGCCAAGCGTATAGGCGCGGCGAGTGCCAGGCTGCTTCACCAGCGTGGCTACGATCTTGTGCTGCATTACTATTCTTCGGCCCAAGAGGCCGAGCAATTGGCGGAAGAGCTTGAACAGATACGGCCGGAATCGGTTTATCTTAGGCGGGCCGATTTGTTGGATTATGATCAGCTCGAGGCGCTGGTGAATTTCACCTTGGCGCTGGAAGGTGGGGTTGACGTTTTGGTCAACAATGCTTCGTTATTCTATTCGACGCCAACAGGTCAGGTAACGGAGCGGGATTGGGACGATTTGTTGGGAGCTAATCTGAAGGCGCCTTTTTTTCTGTCCCAGGCTTTGTTGCCGGGTTTGCGCTTGCGCAGAGGGTGTATCGTCAATATGGTCGATATTCACGCCGAAAAAGGCTTGCCGGGCTTTCCGGTTTATAGTCTGGCGAAGGCGGGCTTGGTGGCGATGACCAAATGCTTGGCCAGGGAATTGGCGCCCGACGTAAGGGTCAATGCTGTGGCGCCGGGGGCGATTTTGTGGCCCGACCATGCGCTTGCCGAAGCAGAAAAAGACAACATCTTGCTGAAAGTGCCGCTACGGCGTTGCGGCGATGTCAGCGACATCGCCAAAGCCGTGGCGTTTTTGGTCGATGATGCGGACTATATCACGGGACATGTCCTGGCCGTCGACGGGGGTAGAATGTTATTTAGCTGAAATTTCGCTCAGCTCGAACTTTGTCGGACGGATCGGAGGTTTGTCGAACTGTTGCCAGATTTCGCGATAGGTTTTGCCTGTGATCGGATGTTTTTCGTTCGGAGCGATTTCGGCTAGGGGTTCGAGCACAAAGGCGTAGCGTTCGATTTCGTCGCGCGGGATTTGCAGTCGGCCGTCGCTGATGATCTGGTCGCCGTATAGAATCAAATCCAAATCCAGCGTGCGGGCGGAGAATTTTTGCGATTCGCGGCTACGGCCGTGATCGAGTTCGATTTGGCGTAGTCGTTTTGCGACCTCTTTGGCGCTGAGATCGGACTCGAAGCGCGCCACCAGGTTGTAAAAACTGTCTCCGACAAAACCGACCGCTTCGGTTTCATAAACGCTGGATATCGCGATATCGCCGAATACCTTGGCTAGTGCTTCAAGGCTGGAAGGAATGTTGCGTTCCTTGTCGATATTGCTACCTATGCTGACATAAGCGATTGGCATGTTATTTTTGTCCGCGTTCTATGATGATGCCGACGTCGCGGGCCCGGCTGATGGCGCCTTTTTTGTTCAGAATGACTTTTACCCAGGGGATGGGGAATTCGGTCAATAGGATATTCGCGACTTCTTCAATCAGGGTTTCAACCAAATAATATTCGCTAGCTTCGACAAAATTCACGATGCGGTCGGAAACGGTTTTGTAATCAAGGGTGTGGGCAATGTCGTCGGTTGCCGCCGCTTTTTTGATGTCAAAAGCCATTTCGATATCGAAAATGATTTTTTGTTTGATGCTGCGTTCCCAATCATAAATGCCGATGATGGTTTCGACTTCTAGGCCGCCTAAAAAGATGATGTCCATGGGTACTTTCCGGTTATTATAGTTTTTTTGTTTTATCAGTATCGAGTAAATGACTCGAGTGTACAAGCTTTGATGAGAGAGGTTGATTGAATGATGGAGTGGTTGCTCGTGCCTTTGGCGTATTTAACCGGGTCTGTTTCCAGTGCGATTATCGTTTGCAGAATAATGGGGCTGGCCGATCCGAGAGAAAACGGTTCGGGCAATCCCGGTGCGACCAATGTCATGCGCATAGGAGGCAAAAAAGCCGCGGCGATCACGTTGTTGGGCGATGCGTTGAAAGGCTTGTTGCCGGTGTTGCTGGCGCAAGCGTTAAATGTCGATAGTTTGTTGTTGTCGCTGGTCGTGTTTGCCGCGTTTCTGGGGCATTTATACCCTATTTTCTTTGAATTCAAGGGTGGCAAGGGTGTGGCGACTTCCTTGGGGGTTATGCTGGGCGTGCACTGGATGTTGGGATTGGCGGTAGCAGCTACTTGGTTTGTCGTTTACAAAGTGGCCAAGATTTCGTCATTGTCTGCTTTGACGGCGGCGGTATTGGCGCCCCTCTATGTCTGGATCATCGTCGGTGATGTCAATTTGTTGGTGACTTTCGCTTTGCTGTCGGTGGTGTTGTTATGGCGGCACAAAGGCAATATTCAGCGTTTGTTGGCCGGGCAGGAGTCTTGAGGTTAAAGGCTCAAGAGTTCGTTCATGGGCCAGCGCGGGCGGGCGAAGATTTCCAGGTTTTGCGTCTGGCCGGCTTGCAAACGTTGGCAGCCGGCATAGGCAATCATCGCGCCGTTGTCGGTGCAGAACTCCGGGCGTGGAAAATAAAGGCGCGCGCCTTCTTTTGAGCCGAGCAGTGCCAGTTGTCGGCGAATTTCCTGGTTGGCACTGACGCCTCCGGCGACGATCAATGTTTTTAAGCCGGTTTGTTGTAATGCCCGTTTGCATTTGATTGTCAGGGTTTCGGCGATGGCTTGCTGAAATGCGAAGGCAATGTCAGCCTTGTCTTCCTGACTTTGGTTGCTGTTTTGAAACGTGTTCAGCGTGAAGGTCTTTAAGCCGCTAAAGCTGAAGTCGAGGCCTGGGCGATCGGTCATCGGTCTTGGAAATTGAAAACGGGGTTTGCCTTGCGTGGCTAATTTCGATAGGGCAGGCCCACCGGGGTAGTCGAGACCGAGTAGTTTTGCGGTTTTGTCGAAAGCCTCTCCGGCCGCGTCATCAAGGGACTCGCCTAATAGTTTATAGCACCCTATCCCGCTGACTTCGATCAGCAGAGTATGGCCGCCCGAAATCAATAGTGCGACGAATGGAAATTCCGGAGGATCGGTTTCCAGCATGGGTGCCAACAGGTGGCCTTCCATGTGGTGAACGGCGATAGCCGGTGCGTCCCAGGACCAGGCTAGGCTGCGGGCGGTGGCGGCGCCGACCAATAGTGATCCCATC
Source organism: Methylomonas sp. (assembly GCA_028688235.1). Taxonomy (GTDB): domain Bacteria; phylum Pseudomonadota; class Gammaproteobacteria; order Methylococcales; family Methylomonadaceae; genus Methylomonas. The sequence goes on along the minus strand of JAQTYP010000025.1, from coordinate 8,418 downwards.
AGGCCGGGGCCTGCGGTGTAAGCGATGCCGTCGATGTCGGACGGTGCCAGCCGGCTGTCTTGTAGTATCTGTCGTATCAGCGGAATCAGTTTGCGAACATGGTCGCGCGAGGCCAGTTCCGGCACGACGCCGCCGTACTCGTTATGGGTCGGAATTTGGCTGTACAAGGTATGTGAAATCAATCCCTTGGCGGCATGATAGATGGCGACGGCGGTTTCGTCGCATGAGGTTTCTATGCCCAGTACGTACATAATTTTTTGAATAAAAGGATTTTGCCGGTATAATCGGTTGGTTTTATGGGGCAGGTTTCTGTTTCTAGCGTTTTTAAGATACTAACATACTTCGGATTTTGTAATGCCATCAGTTAAAGTTAAAGAGAACGAACATTTCGATATCGCTATTCGCCGTTTCAAACGCGCTTGTGAAAAAGCGGGTGTATTGGCTGAAGTTCGCCGCCGCGAATTTTATGAAAAACCCACTGCTGAACGTAAGCGTAAAGGTGCGGCAGCGGTCAAACGTCATTTGAAAAAATTGGCGCGCGAGCGTTATGCGTTGAAAAATCTGCGCCGCGGTCGTCCTCAGGTTTAAGGTCTGTCGTTATGGATTCGTTAAAGGAGCGAATCAAGGATGATATGAAGACCTCGATGAAGAATGGCGACAAAGCCAGATTGGGTGTGATACGCCTGATACTGGCGGCCATCAAGCAGGTCGAGGTCGATGAGCGGGTTGAGCTCAATGATGAAAGGGTTGTCGTTGTGCTAGACAAAATGCTTAAACAGCGTAGAGAGTCTATCAGGCAATACCGTGACGCCAATCGTGTCGATTTGGTCGAGATCGAAGAAGCGGAGATATTGGTCATTCAGGACTTTTTGCCTCAAGCTTTGACTGAGGCCGAGATCGATGAGATGGTGAAGCAGGCTATAGCGGAAACCGGTGCCGAATCCATTAAAGACATGGGTAAGGTGATGGCTATTCTGAAGCCGCAAATGCAAGGCCGCGCGGATATGGCGGTGGTTAGTGCAAGGATCAAGGCAGGATTCTCTGCATAGTGCTTTCGTGTTGTCGGTAATATGTCCGGCAGAATTCCGCGGCAGTTCGTAGATGATTTATTGGTGCGGGTCGATATAGTCGATCTGATCGATTCGCACGTTCCTCTCAAAAAGGTAGGCGGTAGTTTTGTAGCGCGCTGTCCTTTTCATACCGAAAAGACCCCCAGTTTTTCCGTGAATCGAAACCGACAGATGTATCACTGTTTTGGTTGCGGTGCCAGTGGTAATGCCATCAGCTTTTTGATGGCTTACAGTCATTTGGGATTTGTCGAAGCAGTCGAGGACTTGGCTGTCTTTGTAGGTGTCGATGTGCCCAGGGAGCGGGGACAGGAATTGCTTCCCGTTGCCAAGGAAGATTTTTCCAGACTTTACTCGATTCTGGAGGAAGTTGCCGCATTCTATGTCGAGCAGTTACGCAGTGATGAGGGAAAAAAGGCGGTTGAATATCTCAAAGGGCGCGGGGTGAGTGGTGAGGTTGCGCGCGACTTTGCGTTGGGTTATGCGCCGCAAGGCTGGGATGCGTTGTCGAAGCGATTCGATCGGGGCTCGTTGATCGATGCTGGTATGTTGGTTGTTAGAGAGGATGGGAAAGTGTACGATCGCTTTCGTGGACGCTTGATGTTTCCGATACGGGATAGGCGTGCGCGGGTGATCGGATTCGGCGGTCGGGTGTTGGATGATAGTTTACCGAAGTATCTTAACTCCCCCGAGACGGCAATATTTTCCAAGGGCAAGGAGCTTTATGGTTTAAGTGTGTTGCTGCAGAAAAAAGCCAGGCCGGAGCGGATTCTGGTGGTAGAAGGATATATGGATGTTGTCGCGCTTGCGCAATTCGGGATAGGTAATGCGGTGGCGGCTTTGGGTACCGCTACGTCTAGGGCGCAGATCGATTTGCTGTTTCGTTACAGTTCCGAGTTGGTTTTTTGTTTCGATGGCGACAATGCAGGCCGGAAGGCGGCATGGAAAGCTGTTGAGGCCGCTCTTCCCTGTCTGCGGGAAGGTTGTCAGATAAAGATTATGCTGCTGCCGCAGGGGCACGATCCGGACTCATTGGTGCGTTCGGATGGGATGGAGGGCTTTCAGCGACGCATTGCGGATGCCAAAGTTTTGTCCGACTATTTTTTTGGATATCTGAGCGAGCAGTTGAATTTGGCAACCGTTGAGGGGCGTTCGCAATTGATGGCGGCGGCTCGGCCTCAGCTTGAAAAAATACCGCAAGGGATTTTTAAGGGCATGATGCGGCGCAGGCTCGATGAGCTTGCGGGGGTGTCTGGTATGGATGTTCCTAAAAATCAGTCTAAACTTAATTCGCGCGGAGCTAGTCAAGGTAAAACTTTTAGGCAGGTGCCGAGCCTAATGCGGCGGGTGCTGGCTTTATTAGTACAGCACCCTGATCTTGGGCAAGTGTTTGTCGAGCAAAATTTAAATTTGGGTGATTTCAAGTTTGCCGGCAAGGAGTTGTTGGAAGATCTTTTGCAGAAGATTGCTCTTGAAAAACCGGAAAACGGCGCAATATTGCTGGAAGCCTATCGCGGAACGGAGTACGAGAGAACGATAAATGCGCTGGCAGGGTTGGTGCTTGATGTGCCTGAAGAGGGGCGGGTGGCGGAGTTCTCCGGGGCGTTGGCGCAATTGATGCGGCAATGTCGGCAGGACAAGTTGGGTGAATTATTGGCCAAGGACAGAAGCGAGGGCCTGTCTGTCGAAGAAAAGCAGCTATTACGAGGACTCTTGGGTGGAAATGCAAGGTGACTGGTTTGCATTTTATGATTATAATTACCTGTTCTGCGGCGCTTGGTGCTGAAAACGTATTGTGAGTAACGAATGAATCAAGAACAACAGCAATCTCAACTGAAACAACTGATAGCTAAAGGCAAGGCACAAGGTTATTTGACCTATGCCGAGATTAACGATCATCTGCCTAGCGATATCATGGATCCCGATCAGATAGACGAAGTGATCGGCATGATCAATGATTTGGGGATTCAGGTTTATGAAGTTGCTCCTGATGACGACGATTCATTGATTTCCGCAGATGCGGTGGTTTCTGACGACGAAGAGGAGGTTGCCGAGGTTGCGGCCTTAGCCTCTGTCGATAGCGAATTTGGGCGTACTACCGATCCGGTGCGCTTGTATATGCGTGAAATGGGTTCCGTTGAGTTGTTGACTCGCGAGCAGGAGTTGAAAATTGCCAAGCGTATCGAAGAGGGGCAGCGTCAAGTAGTGGAGGCGATTGCCCGGTCCGGATTCATCGTGGAGACCTTTATCGAGACCTTCGACTCCGTGGCGGATGAAGAATCGAACACGCGTTTAGGCGACTTGGTGCAAGGCTTTGTCGATTACAGCGAGATTGACGAGACTCTCGAGGTGGCTGACGAAGAAATCGAAGCGCCGGCGGAAGAAAACGACGAAGATGAGGTTAAGGTTGTCGACTATGCCGAGTTCAAAGAAAAGGTCGAATTGCTGAAAAAGGCCTTGAAGACGGCAACTGCGGCCGTTAAAAAGCATGGCTACGGACATGATAAGACGGAAAAAGCCTTCGATGCGCTCAGTGATATTTTTTCTGAATTCAAATGGACGCCGCAGTATCTGAAAAAAATGACCTCGATTGCGGAAGAGGTGATTACAGCCATTCGGGAACAAGAAAAACTGGTCATGGATGCTTGCGTCAAAAAGGCCAAAGTGCCGCGGCGCGATTTCATTAATGCATTCACGGAAAACGAGGCGCGTTTGGATTGGCTGGATAAATTTATCGAAGCCAATCCAGCGCATGCCGGCGCGTTGATTGCGAATCAGGATAGAGTTAAACAGGCCCAGCAAAAATTAGCGGAAATCGAATCGCATTACGGTTTGAGCATTGCTATGCTGAAAAACATTTGCCGCAACATTTCGTTGGGCGAGTCCAAAGCCAGGCGGGCGAAGAAAGAAATGATCGAGGCCAACTTGCGCTTGGTTATTTCGATTGCCAAAAAGTACACTAATCGTGGTCTGCAATTCCTGGATTTGATTCAAGAAGGGAATATTGGCTTGATGAAGGCTGTGGATAAATTCGAGTACCGGCGAGGTTATAAATTTTCGACCTATGCAACCTGGTGGATACGTCAGGCCATTACCCGGTCTATTGCTGATCAGGCGCGCACGATTCGGATTCCGGTGCATATGATCGAAACCATCAACAAGCTGAACCGCGTTTCCAGGCAGATTTTGCAGGAATTGGGACGCGAAGCGACGCCGGAAGAATTGGCCGAGCGCATGGAGATGCCGGAAGACAAAATACGCAAGGTATTGAAGATCGCCAAAGAGCCTATTTCTATGGAAACGCCAATTGGCGACGACGAAGATTCGCATTTAGGCGACTTTATCGAAGATTCTAAGATGCTATCTCCTGTTGAATCTGCTACAATCGCTGGCCTTCGTGAATCCACTCAGAATGTGTTGGCTGGATTGACTGCAAGAGAAGCGAAAGTGCTGCGTATGCGCTTCGGTATTAACATGAATACCGACCATACGCTGGAAGAGGTTGGCAAACAATTCGACGTGACCCGCGAGCGGATACGTCAGATCGAAGCCAAAGCGCTAAGAAAGTTGCGTCATCCTTCCCGGTCTGAGCAACTGCGCTGCTTCCTCGATGGAGAATAATATTCAGGGCCCTTAGCTCAGTTGGTCAGAGCTTCCGACTCATAATCGGCAGGTCGTAGGTTCAAGTCCTACAGGGCCCACCATAATCCAAGGCCGTGATAAACGGCCTTTTCTATATCCACACTATTTTTATTGCGAGGTGTGCCACCGTGAACCATAACTACCTTTTTACCTCTGAATCCGTATCCGAAGGTCATCCCGACAAAGTGGCCGACCAGATTTCCGATGCAGTGGTCGATGCCTTGTTGGCGCAAGATCCGCGTTCGCGAGTGGCTTGCGAAACTCTGGTAAAGACCGGTATGGTATTGCTGGCTGGCGAAATTACCACCAGTGCCTGGGTCGATATGGAGGCGTTGGTCAGAAAGGTGGTTTGCGAAATCGGTTACGATCACGGCGACATCGGCTTCGACGGCAACAGTTGCGCGGTGTTGAATGCGATCGGCAAGCAATCGGCCGACATCGCGATGGGCGTCGACGAATCCGACAACCACGAGCAAGGCGCGGGCGACCAAGGTCTGATGTTCGGATATGCCAGTAACGAAACCGACGTATTCATGCCAGCACCAATCACTTATGCTCACCGCCTGGTAGAAAGACAAGCCAAATTGCGCAAAAATAAAACCTTGTCCTGGTTGCGCCCCGATGCCAAAAGTCAGATCACGTTCCGCTACGAAAATAACAAGCCGGTCGCGATCGATGCCGTGGTATTGTCTACCCAGCATTCGCCGGAAGTCGGCGGCAAATTGCTCGAAGAAGCGGTCATGGACGAAATCATCCTGCCGACTCTGCCAAAAGAATGGTTGCATAAGGATACCAAATATTTCATCAACCCCACCGGCCAGTTCATCATCGGCGGCCCGGTCGGCGACTGCGGTCTGACCGGACGCAAAATCATCGTCGATACCTACGGCGGCATGGCTAGACACGGCGGCGGCGCATTCTCGGGTAAAGATCCCTCCAAAGTCGACAGATCGGCAGCCTACATGGGGCGCTACGTCGCGAAAAACATCGTCGCGGCCGGTCTTGCCGAGCGCTGCGAAATCCAGGTTTCTTATGCGATAGGCGTGGCTGAGCCGACTTCGATCAGCATCGAGACTTTCGGTACCGGCAAGATCGACGAAGAGCGCCTGGTCAAGATCGTCCGCGAACATTTCGACCTGCGTCCTAAGGGCTTGATCGCACAACTGGGCTTGTTGAAACCGATTTATCAGCCAACTGCGGCCTATGGTCACTTCGGACGCAACGAAGCCAGCTTTAGCTGGGAAAAAACCGACAAGGCCGAAGCATTGAAAGATGCGGCTGGCATTTAACCGAGTAAGGAAAACAATATGACCGATTATAAAGTCGCCGATATGGCCTTGGCCGACTGGGGCCGTAAGGAAATCAAGATCGCCGAGACCGAAATGCCGGGTCTGATGGCCTTGCGCGCCGAATACGGCGCGTCGCAACCCTTGAAGGGTGCGCGTATCGCCGGTTGTCTGCATATGACCATTCAAACCGCGGTGCTGATCGAAACCTTGACCGCGCTGGGTGCCGAAGTGCGCTGGTCGTCCTGCAATATATTCTCGACTCAGGATCACGCCGCGGCTGCGATTGCAGCGGCTGGCATTCCTGTTTTTGCCTGGAAAGGCGAAACCGAAGCCGAAGCCGAGTGGTGCATTGAACAAACCATCATTGGCCCCAACGACTGGCGTCCGAACATGATACTGGACGATGGTGGCGACCTGACCGTCATGATGCACGACAAGTTTCCCGAGCTGATGGTCGACGTCAAAGGCTTGTCGGAAGAAACTACCACCGGCGTGCATCGCCTGTATGAAATGGTGGCCAAAGGCACGTTGAAAGTGCCGGCGTTCAACGTCAACGATTCGGTGACCAAGTCCAAATTCGATAACCTGTACGGTTGCCGCGAATCCTTGGTCGACGGCATCAAGCGCGCCACCGACGTGATGGTGGCCGGCAAGATCGCCGTGGTTTGCGGTTACGGCGACGTCGGCAAGGGTTGCGCGCAATCCTTGCGCGGCTTGGGTGCAACAGTGTTGATCACCGAAATCGATCCTATCTGTGCCTTGCAGGCGGCGATGGAAGGTTATCGGGTCGTGACCATGGAAGAAGCTGCGCCTATCGCCAATATCTTCGTTACCGCGACCGGCAACGTCCATGTCATTACTCACGAGCACATGAAGGCGATGCGCGATCAAGCCATCATCTGCAACATCGGCCACTTCGATTCCGAAATCGAGATTGCCGCGATTCGCCAATACACCTGGGAAAACATCAAGCCGCAAGTCGATCATGTGATTTTCCCGGACGGCAAGCGTTTGATCGTGTTGGCCGAAGGCCGTCTGGTCAATCTTGGGTGCGCGACCGGCCATCCGAGCTTCGTGATGTCCAATTCGTTCTGCAACCAAGTGTTGGCGCAAATCGAGCTGTGGAATAATGCCGCTCAATACGAAAACAAAGTTTACGTCTTGCCTAAAAAATTAGACGAGAAAGTCGCGCGTTCGCATTTGGCACAAATAGGCGTAAAGCTGACTCAGTTGACGGCAGAGCAAGCGTCCTATATCGGTGTTCCGGTGGAAGGACCTTACAAACCCGATCATTATCGCTACTAAGCGATAAAAAAGGGGCCGGAAGGCCCCTTTTTTTATCCCGCCGGAAATGGGTAGAGTAGAGAACAGGATTCCGCTTTCCGTAGGTTTGGCCTATCAGTTTCGGCGCCTTTCGTCCGGCGGTGCCTCATTAGCCATGCCCTAGTTGGCTTCGCCTGCCCCCCTCATCAAGCCGTGCATGCGCTGTTTTCCGGCCCGCCTTTGTCGGAACTTTGTATAGCCTATATTTCGCATAAAGCTGCAGGCTCGGAAATCGAACGAGGCCGATCCCACGATCCTTGACCTTGTGCCGCTTCATCAGGTGCTTTTGCAGACATTCTTCTGCATGCGTCTTAACCTGTTCCAGTACAGCATTGGAATTATGATAGTGAAAGTAGCCTGACCAACCGCGAAGACTGGCGTTCATACTTCCTACAATTTCTTCCAACGGTATCGGCGTACGTTCCCGTGCGGTCAACTGCGTTATACGATATTTGATTTTTGGGCTTCTCGTTTAAACGGGACACAGAGGAAGGCTTAACCGTTCGCCCTGAGCAAAGTAAGCCCCCTTCGGAAGCATGGCGTTACCATGAAACAGTCGCTGTTTGAGGCAAATTTTTGCAATTTTTAAATTTCACAAGTCATTGATTTTAAATATACAAAAAAGCTGTTTCTTGAGAGCTTGTCGAAGGGTGAACGGTTAAGCCATTCATGGTTCGACTTTGCTCACCACGAACGGCTTAACCTCTGACTGTCCCGGCTTAAGTTGGTAGCCGATTTTTGCAAGAGATTACGATGCAGGGCCGGCATGCGGATAAATTTTCCCGACTTATCCCTTGCTCACTCTGATGGCAAAATCCAAGAAATTAAAACTTTCTTGTCTGGTTTCAACTGCGCCTGCACACAGCACGACAAAATCATCCGCATACGCTGCGAAACCTTGGAACGAAGTGTTAGAGAGTGAAGGTCGAGTAGTCACTGGAAGCCGTAGCGCCGGGCGGTTTTCGACTAGAAAACTGCAAGGCATCGCGAAACGGCGTCGAGTCATGGTTGCGGCTGGGCAATGTCGCAAATTCTAGCGGGTGGAAATCCCGCCCCGGTAACTGCTAGCCACAGGCCGGGTATCGAGCCTTGCAGGC
>JAQTYP010000422.1 GCA_028688235.1 Methylomonas sp. | reverse complement strand
TCGCACCCTCAAATATCTCCAGCTAAAAGCGAAATCATTAGGATTTGACTTGGTGCCTCAAGCTGTTTGATAACGTATTCATTGCTCGTTGCGGATTTGTAAGCCATTGATTGTAAATACTTAACTAAGCTGTTTCTTGAGAGCTTGTCGAAGGGTGAGCGGTTAAGCCATTCATGGTTCGACAAGCTCACCACGAACGGCTTAACCTCTGACTGTCCCGGCTTAAGTTGGTAGCCGAACTTTTCGAATTCGCCGACGGCAGCCAATTAACGCTGGCCGAAATTAGGGCGATGGCGGGAAGGAAGGTCGATCTGAGCGTCGGTAGTGCGCCGAATGCCAAAACGTTAACGGCGAATATACCGTATCACTATACCTCGCCCTTAGACACTTTCATTGGAGGCTATCCGGAAGAGACGCTAGACATCCATGTCGACGGCTTACCGGATTGGTTGACGTTCGATGCCGGAACCCTTACTTTCAACGGCGTACCCGACAATGGCAGTACCGGCGACGCCATAATCACGGTAACCGCATCCGACCGCTTCGGCGCTTCCGTCAGCACGAATTTCACCTTGACGATAAACCCTATCCATATTCAATCCGGTACCAACGGTAATGACAAAATTGTTGGTACGCTGGAGGCAGACGAACTGATAGGTCTTGCTGGAGCCGACAACTTGATCGGCGGCTTGGGTAACGACTTGATGGTGGGTGGCTACGGCAACGACACCTATGTGTTTGGCCGGGGGTACGGTGTCGATAGGGTGGTCGAAATGGACGCCACGGCCGGCAATTTCGATGTCGCCGAATTCATGCCGGATATCGCGGCCGACCAGTTATGGTTTCAACGTAGCGGCAACGATTTGACGGTCAGCATCATCGGCAGCGGCGACGTGCTCCGGATCGCGGACTGGTATTCGGATACGGCCCGGCAGATTGAACAGTTCAATACCGTCGATGGGAAATTGACTAACGATTCGGTCGAAAAACTGGTCGATGCCATGGCTGCCTTCGCTCCGCCGGCACCAGGCCAACTCACGCTGCCAACCGATTACCAGGCGGCGTTGGCATCGGTACTGGCCTCCTACTGGTTGTGACAGCCTTCGGAGTGATGGGAGGGGCTGGAAATCTCTTCCGCCCTCGCTTTGCAAGGAGAAAGATCTTATTTGCATGGGAATTGGGCACTAATTATGGTCACTTGGCACGACAGTTGCCCATCGCCCAAAAGCTACGAGAACAGGGGCACGAGGTTTTGTTTCTGGTCCGCGACACCGCGACCGCCGGTCAATTGCTCGATCCTTGTGGTTTTTCTTTTTGTCAGGCCCCGATTTGCCTAAACCGAAAACGTTTGGCGCGGCCGCCGGCGAATTATGCCGAGATGCTGATTGCCGCCGGTTATTTCGACGAAGCTCTGCTCAGGGGGCTCGTCCGCGGTTGGTTGAGCATGGTCGAGCTGTTCGAAGCCGACTTGGTGGTCGTCGACCATTCACCGACAGCCTTATTGGCTTGTCGGCTGAGCGGAACCCCTTGTATCGTCGTCGGCAACGGCTTCGAGATTCCACCCGCATTGACGCCACTGCCTTCCATTCGGCCCTGGGAGGCCATTTCCGATCAGCGCTTGCAGCAAGCCGACGCCTTCGTTCTAAAACATATCAATGCCACCGTTTCAGGCTTAGGCGGCTCGGCGCTGACCAGTATTACCGAACTGTTCGCAGGTAGTACCAAGCTATTGGCGACATTCGCCGAATTGGACCACTATGGAACGCGAAACGGCGTGCGCTATATTGGCCCAATCTTTTCGGCGCTACCCGGTCGCACCGTAACATGGCGGCAATCGGATAAGAAGCGCATTTTTTGTTATTTGCGGCCGGATACACCAGGTTTTTTAATGGCATTAAAGGTCTTATCCACTTTCGGGGCGAAGGTGATTCTAGTTGCTCCCGGCATCGAAGCAAAATACGCCGAAGAATTGGCTTCGAATGATTTTCTAATAAGTCGCCATCCTGTAACGCTAGAGGGTTTACTGAATACCGCCGATTTGGTCGTTTCTTTCGGCGAGACGGGAATGGTGAGTTTATCCCTTTTGGTCGGCGTGCCTTTATTGCTGCTGCCGCAAAACGTAGAACAATACCTCATAGGCCTTGGTGTCGAAAAGCTGGGGGCAGGGTTGCTGGTCAGGGAGCCTCAGAACGAAAACCGGATGCGCGAATTGCTGACAGGACTGCTGGCCGAGCCATCGTTTAGACATAACGCCGGCGGGTTTGCGGCCCGTTACGCCGGCTTCGATTCCAATTGTGCGGTAGAAATAGTTGTAAACCAAATACGTTCGGAGTTAACCCAACCTGCGTAGGGCGAAATAATCAATAGGCAATAGGCAATAGGCAATAGGCAATAGGCAATAGGCAATAGGCAATAGGCATTGCGGCGAATGAAGAAGGATTTCACGCGGCGCAACACGGCTGCGCCTATCGACGCCCTGTATCTTACAGCCTTATGGTTTTAGGCTTATCCGTTCGCTGTTCGAAAAAGCGTCCGGGCCGTTTTAAAAATTGACAATCAATCGATTGATTGATATTTTTAATCAATCGATTGATTTATTTTTTAACGGCATTTTATTGGGAACGATATGGTTAAAACGATACCCGGCGAAACAGACGCAAATAATGCGCGTAGCAGGCTGATCGAGTCGGCTTTGCGGCTGTTCGCGGAAAAAGGCTACGAAGCCGCCTCCACCCGGGAAATCTGCGAGGCGGCTGGCGTCAATATTTCCTCCATTCGTTATTACTTCGGCGACAAGGCCGGGCTTTACCGTGCGGCGTTCACAGAACCGATGGGCGAGTCGTCGTGCGGTACCGATATTGGAAAGCATGCGGACTTACCCTTGGCCGAAGCGCTGGTCCTGTTCTTCGGTGAGTTTCTGGAGCCGCTTAAAAAAGGCGAGGCGCTCGGCTTGGTCATGAAGCTGCATTTTAGGGAAATGATAGAGCCCACCGGCATTTGGCAGCAGGAAATCGACGCCGAGATTAAACCGCAACACGAAGCCCTGGTTGCGAGGTTGCAAGCGCATTTGCGTCTCCCGGACGCCGATACCGACCTGCACCGGTTGGCGTTTTCTATCGTCGGCATGGCCGTGCACTTTTACGTCGGTCAGGACATCATCGCGGCGATCAATTCGCCGATGCTGAAAGGCCCGGAGGCCATCGATATTTTGGCCGAACGTCTGGCCGGCTACGCGGCGGCGATGGTCGAAGGCGAAGCGGCACGACGAGCGCGGGACGGTAAACATGGGGCATAAGCGCTTGCGGGCATGGAGTGCTAGCCTGCCCTTGTTATTGCTTTCGGCCTGCGGCAACGGCGGTTTGCTGGCCACTGTTGGCCCCGATTACCAAGCCGAACCGTTGGCGTCGGCTGGTGGCTGGCATGCACCGCAACCTATTTCGGCCAACCAATTGGCTCATCATGGCGATTCGAGCGACTTGATCCTCTGGTGGGAGCGGTTTAACGACCCGATCTTGAC
>JAQTYP010000421.1 GCA_028688235.1 Methylomonas sp. | reverse complement strand
TGTAAGGTCTTGCCCAAGCCCATGTCGTCCGCCAACAAGGCCCGGCCGCGCGAGGCCAGAAAAGCCACGCCTTCGACCTGGTACGGAAACAGCTTGACCTTGAGCCCCGGCAACAGGCCATCGCTTTGACGTATGGTTTGCTTGATCTCCAGACCGCGCAAGACTCGGGCGGCGTCTTCCGCGCATTGCTGCGCGTATTGCACGGCATCGTCGCCGAGCAAAAAGTCCTCACGGCCGTAAACCCTCTGCGAAAAGCGGAAAAAATCCTCCGGCAGGCGACCGACGAACAAGCCCTGTTCGTTGAAAAATTCGGCCAATACGGCGACCAAATCCTCGGCAATATCCGCGCGGCGCTGCAAACGGATCAGCGGCCGGGTAGCCGATTCCCAGGCCAAATACACAAAAGACACCGGCGAGCCTTGCTGTTTCAGTTTCTTGTATTCCGGCTGTTTCCTGGCATAGTGCAGAACCGCTTCGATATGCTTGCAGGTACCGAGGCGATTGCTGGCCAAGTCCGGGCAGGTACAATAATTGACGCGCTGATCCAGAGAACGTATCTGCACCTGATAGGAACGCTGCCAATGCGTCGCCGACACCAGCGACGTCGCCTGCCAAGTGCCGAAACCGAGATTGCCGCTCAGCAGCTTGACCTTGACCTCGTTGCGACCCTTCTTGACCCGCTCCTGTATCGCCTCGTCCAGCGCGCTGCCAAGGCCGGTGGCGTCTATAGGCGCATATTGATCGGCATAAGCATATAGCGCGGCAATGGCATGCACGCAGATGCCGCCGTCTTGCGGACAATCGCAAGTCACCTGCAAGCGACCTTCTTCATCGGCCGCCAATTCCAGCCAATACTGCTCTTCGTTCTCGTCCTCGACCTGCGCCAGTACCCGCCCGTTTTCCGTTGCCACGCCTATGACCCGATTGTCGGTAAAATACCTCAAGCCCTGCTTGACCAGCTCCTCGGAAGCGATGCTATGCAGACGTTCGGTGTCGTAGAGGTAAATGTCGTTATCCATGCTGATTCAGCTTTAATGAGTAAAATGACCGGCTTCTCGTTTAAAACGGGACACAGGGAGGCTTAACCTCTGACTGTCCCGGCTTAAGTTGATAGCCAGATGACCGGATTGCGGTTAATTTCAATCGAGGGCAAATTATAGTCAATATATAGTCACCACACTTCGCATTTTGGTTTATTAGCGAAAGTTGCCGGACGGGATTAGCACCCGCTAAAAAACGGCGCATTTGCACGACGCACAGTTACTTTGGGCCAAATCCCAAGGTAAAAATCAACCGTCCAGAACTTCCGTTCTTGATCGTTCACGATCGCAGGACTGCGCAGCTTTAAGTTAATGTTCAAAAAACGCTAAGCGCATTGCATATTTCCATACTCTCGGCTAAACCTAATACAGTAAAACCGATACGGGAGAAAAATCATGAACACCACTGATTTTTTTTGTCTGAGCGCCGTGACTCAAAAATGGATATTACTTGGTTTATTAAGCTGTTTCGCGCTGGCCGTCAAGGCGGAAACGCCCGCCGCCTACACCTTCACTCGAACGAATGATCTGGTTTTGACGCTGTCGGATACATGGCTGGACACGGAAACGCCCTCACACGGCACATTCAAACCCCATAGTCGCGCGAAGAACGCGCAAATGATTAGCGAAACATCAAAAACCAAGGCCGCCGATATCGGTTGCGGCATGGATGTCAATCCAAACGTAATTACCGATAATTCCTTGACCAGCCGTGTCGTTGGTGAATGTAAATTCAAATACCGTTACTAATTCTTTGCCAAATTATCCATGAATTCATCATACCCGCCGGGAAGCGGATATCCAGAAACCAAGACCTCGTAAGATTTTTTCGCGAAAGCAAAACACCGATTGCGGAAAAGTCATGGCGGATTGCCTATCGGCGAATTCGTGCTAATGATCTGCATTCGGGATGCAAAGAATAATATTTCAGCCGCATTACCCGGCGCACATCATCCAGCAGGATTGGCGATTCTTCACAAGTTGCTTAATATTTTAGTTTTTCCGTAGAATTGAAATCATATCGAGCTTCTCTCCATTTGCAGCGCCGTAATTTAGTCTGCTCCCTTAATTGCAATGATTTGCCGCGGTGATTCATGTCCGCCGTGGTTAAACAAACCCACTATACCCCCGAAGAATACTTAAGCCTGGAACGTAGCGCGTCCATTAAAAGCGAATTCCACGATGGGGAAATTTATGCCATGACCGGTGCCAGCCGGGCGCATAATTTGATAACCGTTAATATCGCAGGAGAGTTACAAAGACAACTCAAAGGCCGCCCCTGCGAAGCCTATGTCAACGACATGCGGGTCAAGGCCGCCAAGGCCAGCAGCTATCATTATCCCGACATCGCCGTGGTTTGCGGCACACCGGAGTTTGAAGACACCCAAGTGGATACCTTGCTCAATCCCACGCTGCTGATTGAAGTGTTGTCGCCGTCTACCGAAGCCTACGACCGTGGCGGCAAGTTTGCGCATTATCGAAAAATCGCCAGTTTGCGCGAATATCTGCTGGTAACGCAGGATCAGCCCGGCATCGAGCGCTATCAGCGCCAAGGCGAAGTCTGGATCTTGAGCGAATCGCAGGAGCTGGACACGAGCGTGTCGCTGGAAAGCATAGCCTGCCGGCTCAGCTTGCGCGAGGTTTATGACAAGGTCTTCGAGGATAGCGAAAATCAGGCGGGTTGAGCTTTGGCAGCTATATGCCCAAATCATCCAGCGGACGGACGACGCCTTGCCCGCCCTGATTCAGCACATAGCTATAAATCGCGACAATTTGTCCGCCCCCACATGGCATTCCATGCCAAAGCTGTACAAAACAGCTACCATCAACAGCTTCAACCAAGCGTCGCCGGCCTCGGTTTCCCACAGAGCCGACTCCGGATAGCGATTGCGCCGGGCTTGCGCTTGGCGGTGTCGATGGACGCTGCTTTTAGAGCGATTGACCAGCGCCGCGAGCTGCCGAAGACTTTTCTTGCTACCGGCAACCAGTTCATTGATAATCGAACGGCTCGTCGCACGGATTCCTTGTGTAGTTTTGTTTTTTTAGTCATTAACTCATGATACTGGTCTGTGCGGCGAGCGTTTGATTTTGTCCCGGATTAAGTGGGAAGCCTCATTGATACGCTCCATAAGTTGATAATGGTAAGGGGATGGATTTAAAACTGGGCAAGATTCATGAGATGGATTGGATTCAGGCAAACAGAACCACTCTTCCATATTAATCATAGTGTTAAGAACAGAAAGAAATGGTGTTGATTTTTAATAATGTCATAAATTAGGATAACCTTTAGGATTTGATGAGGAAAAAACAATGGCCGAAATCATCTCGCGTAGCACAAACGAAGTAACGATCCAAATCACCGTAAAACTGAGCGGCAGTTTGTTGGACATGGAAAATGCCATATTAGACGGCTGCAATGAAATGGGCTGCTTGGCCACCATCGAAGCGTTGAGAAAATTCGATACGGATGGGAGTCCGATAAA
>JAQTYP010000420.1 GCA_028688235.1 Methylomonas sp. | reverse complement strand
ACCAAAAGTTAGCGCATTGGTTTGAAGTGTCTCAATGGGTTTATCTTGCGTGACGAGCCGTGTACGGACCCGTACGCACGGTTCTGTGGGCAGACGGAGGCTTCGGCTTCCTCTGACCCGATAGGAACGAGGCCAAAACATGCGTCCGATTACGCTATCGCTAATCGGACCTACGGCTCTGGCGTAGTTCCAATCCGCGTGGGCACGAAAAGCATGTGCCCATACCAGGCTGGATATGCCGAAACGGCGATTAAACGGAGCCAAATAGTGCGTAAACGGCATAAAATTGGTACCAAAAATGCACCGTTTTAGCCCTGCTCTTCCTGTAGCTCCTTGGACAGTTTCAGCATCGCGTAGCGCATGAAATTCAACTTGGTCCGTCCGGACAGCCTTGCGCCGAGTTCGAGCTGTTCGTATTCGTATTGGTTGAACGGCACCCGCATGGCCTTGTAATCCCGGTTGGCGTTTTGGTCCAGTTCCGGCGCCGAGGCTTTTTCGATCGGGGCGCCGTCGGCGCCGGCCGCGAATTGCTCTATCTTCGCCTCCAGCTCTTGTTCCGGAACCGCCGGCTTGCCTGTGTCGCGCTTTTTGATCGCCATCACAGCACCTCCGCGACCAGGCCAGCGATCTCTTCCCTCGCCTTGTCGTTGGCCATCTCGATAACGCCCTTCCCTTCCGACATGCAATCGCGGTAAACCTTCCTGTCCCGTATCATGACGCCGAGCAGCTCGATTTCGGGGTAGTCGGTTAAAAATTCCCGCGCCTGCGCCTCTTCTTGAATGGCCGGATTGGTCGGCGTCATGGTCAAAAGGCCGTAGACCTTCAAATCGGGGTTCAGGTCTTTCGCCTGGCCGATGATTTCCCGCATGTTGGGCAAGGTGTCCAGGTCAGGTTGGGATGGCCTGAACGGCACGATCAGAGCATGGGCGGCGGTCATGCCGGTTCTCAGTTCGCGGCTGTCGCGTCCGGCCGCGTCGACGACGACGTATTCGTAGCGCTTGTCCAGGTCGAGCAAGGTTTCGCGGATATTCTCGTATTTTTGTACGCAATGGACTTTTGGCAGTTCCGGGTTTTCGTCCCGGTCCATCGTCCAGTTCGCGGCGGTGCATTGGCGGTCGGCGTCGACCAGCACGACGTCGTGGCCTTTTCCGGCCAGAACCGCGCAGATATTGACGGCGGTGGTGGATTTTCCGCAGCCGCCCTTTTGGCTCCCTATCAGTATAATCATGATGCCTTTCCAGTATAAAAATAGTACCAAAACGGTGTTTTTTCGGTTCCGTTTCGGCGTTAGGTTAATGCCGGCCCGTTTAGGCGCCCGCCCTGCCCGTTCCCGTCATTTACGATTGGCGGCGTGGCCGTACAGGTTGCAAAACAGCCGGACGGTCACGAAGATCAAGGTGCGGGTTATTCGAATGGCCGGCACCCTGGACGGAAGTTCGGAGGCGAATTCGTCTATCGCCAGATTCAGGTATTCGGTCAATTCGAGCTGCGGCAGATCTTCCTTGGCCCGCTTGACGAAGCGGTCTTGAAGCTTTTCCCGAATCCTCTTGTCCATCGGCACGTCGGCCGACAGCGATTTCAATTCGGTATCCAGCAACAGCGCCTGTTTTTCCAGCCAGCCGATGTCCATGTGTTTTTGCGAGGGCAGGGGGCCGAAGGCTTGTTCGAACACGCAAATCGTGTCGAAGCACAGGTCCATGAACAGGTGGGCCATGTCCCGGTTTTGCTCGGCGATCACGGAAGGAAACATGCCGAAGAGGGTTTGCGCCAGAGCCGTTTGCTCTAGCTCGAAGTTCTCTAGGATTTTCCGGCCGGCGGCTTCGTCGATGCTCTTGGCGTGTTCGATGGCCCGGTAGACCTCGCGTTTCGTGAGTTCGTGCATGGCGTAAATTTTGCGTCGAATTGGTACTAAAACGATACTGTAACAGCATCAAAACAGTATGTAAACGGCATTAAATCGATGCCGGCGCGAAGCTACGAATCCTGACGCCAAAGCCCCCAACAAAGGCACGCGAGAAGGGCAGGGCGCTGGGATAACCGATTGACTTTGAGAATGGCAGGGACGCACACCGGGGCTTTGGTGGGCGGGGGAGGGGGCGAGCAAGTTGCGGGTTAGCGTAACTTAAATCCGCAAATAGTGTTCGTACATTATTTGAAGGGACGAGAGTGGGGCTCAGATGTTTGCCGGTGGCCTAGCGGCTTAACGGAATACCAGGCGGAAAACACATGTTTCCAGGCGCCACAAAAGTTTGGCTTTAACCGCCCAGGTTTTGCATGCTCTCCAAAGCCATGCCGACGACCAATTCACAATGTTGCGAAACATAAAAAAGCCACCTCATCGAGATGGCTTCTTATACGTCTTGGGTGCTGCTGTTGATTTACGCCACTAACGACTGACCTTGTTTACGACGCGAGTAACCCATCAATCCCATCAAACCTGAACTGAATAACCATAGCGTAGCAGGTACGGGAACCGCAGCAGGCGAAGCCAAATTAGACGTAGTTTGCCAATTTTGCCCGTTATTAAGTGTAAATTGAGCGCCTTGCCCGCCATTGCAGCAATTTTCCACCCAATACCCCTCAAAAACATGGTTTCCCGCCGCAACTGAAAGATTAACCCGGCTAAATATTTCAGAGGCATTATTCCAATTTCCATCCCACCACAAGTCCGAGGTGTCTTTACCTATTTGGATGCCATCCAAATAGATTGCCCCGCCTAAACCTGCATCAGGAGCGAGTCGAAAGCCCCATTCAGAGCCTGAATTTTGTGTATTAAAGTCAATTTTTAAATGAGAAAATCCTCCAGAAACATTACCGGGAACTTTAGAGTCATTAAAATCGGCAAGAACTTGTGTTGTTATGGCGGAAGTTTGCGCATCCCAAGATGCTTTGTAATCGGCGTTATTTACCCCATTATTCACAGCTCTTGTTTCATAAGTCGTTGTGGCGGCCATTGCCGTTGAACTCACCAAGGAAATAACACCCAACACAAACATTTTTTTCATGATTTAACCTAAATACAAATTATTAAAAGATAATTTGCGGCCCGGCCAACTTTTCATAAAAGTCCCGCGGCTTTCCGTCCCTATCTCACGATAGGTTTGGCTTTATCATCCTTGAATCGTAAAACCGACATGGCTTTTACGAACCGGAAAGTCTAATTTCCGGCATGTTAAAAGCATATAACTCGTTGCCATTTAAAAATATTAAACGCCTCACAATTATAGTTATAAGTTGAAAGTAGAAAATTTATATATTCGCACTATTTCACAAATTATATCTAGCAACACGCCTAGCGCTATCATTCATGACGATTAATATTACGGTTCGAAGAAAATATATTAGCTATTACTATTTAAAAAAGTTAACTAACTCACAACAATAGAAGTTAATAAGAAAGACATGAAAAAATACGGCTCTATGTGATTCATAGTGGGTATGCGATCCTATAGCAATGAACAGTGAAACCTTATTCAGCATGGCGTTAGGCCTGCAATCACCTTGGGAAGTCAGGGAAGTTACATTTGCCACTACCGAGTC
>JAQTYP010000419.1 GCA_028688235.1 Methylomonas sp. | reverse complement strand
GAACGTGCCAACGACATCCATGATACGGCTCAATTCCGCCCCTGAACCCGACACCAACAGAATATTACGGTTAGGATCGACGTGCACCAAAGCCTTTTCCGGCAACAAGGGCTTGAGAATCGCCGCGATCTCGCTGGCCGCCACATTTCGGATGGGAATCACCCGCGTCTGATAACCGCTAGGTAAACGGCCGGTGCCCAATGACTGGAAAGAGGCGCTATAGACGGCTTCGTTTGCCGGCTTGATCATATACATGCCATCTTCGAGCGACAAAGCGGCATTATTGACGCTGAGCAGCATTTCCAGCGTCGGGATCAAATCCTCTCTGCTCAATGGTTCGGTGGTCTGTAAGGTCACTTTGCCGCTGACCTGCGGGCTGATCGTATAGTTTTTCTTCAGGATCTCGCTCAATATCACCTTGGCCACTTCGCCAAGATCGGCATCATCGAAATTCAGACTGAACTCGCCTTTACCCGTTCCTTTTTGGCTTGCCCCGGAGCTTTTTCGCGTGGCGATACTGGCCTCTTGACTGGGATAAATCTCCACTTTAGTCGTTTTACTGCCTGCCCTATCGTCATCCAATGGCAGGACTTGCTGCTCCTGAATCGGTGCCGCCTCCGGAAGCGGTAGTTTTTCATGAAGCTGCGGCCCTATGTATTCGCAGCCTGTCATCGTCAAGGCCAGCACCATTGCCTGCTGAGCTTTGCTTGGTTTAACTGTCATCATTCTTATTCTCTAAGGGAATATTGTTATTCGGTGATACATTCGGAGTCGTTGGATTTACCGGCTGCGCAAACGGATTTACCGGCGGCGCCGGCCGCTTGGGTGGCGGTGCTTTCGATTGCGGCCTGGGCTTTCTCAACATCACCGTCTTTTGCTGCCCACCCTGTTCCAACAGTACGCGGTCCGCCTGGATCTCTTTCAACTGCCAACCGGAAATCACTTGTTGTTCGTTGAGTTTCAAAAATTTCTTGGGTTCGTTTTGTTTGCGAAACAAGGCCACAGCCTTTTTGTCTTTATTATAAATGCCTATCAGCGCCCAATCCTCCAACTGACCTAAATCCGCACCCTGCTCGACCTTTTCGGACGCGGCTTCAGGTATGGGTTTTCGTCCTTCTATGAACAGCGGCCGTTCGACGATGTTGATGAAACTATCCGCCGCGGGCTTGGGCAAATTCAGGCTAGACAGAGGTTCCGACTGATAATCGGTGGAAAGGGTTTTATTCAGGGTATCCTGCAGACTGCTTTGGTTTAATTCGCCCAGTCCCCATTCCAAAGCCATAACGACGCTCAATATCGCAAGAGCAATCATTTGGTATTTCAGCAGCGTGGCATTCATTGCGTTTGACTCCGCATGAAGCCGACGACTTCGAAGCTGACGTTCAACTGGTCGCTAGGTTCGATTTTACGCGTGCTGCGGTTGCGCATGCCTCGCACGGGGTTGATATCCAGTTGATCGACTATCAAAACCGGCACCGCGTTTTCTATGGTTTGCAAGACGCCGACCAGAGCCTCCATGGTCGCGGTCATGCGCACCTTGACGGCTATACGAAAGAAACCGTCACTGGTTTTGCCGGGCAATCCCTGGGTACTCGTCAACTGGCCTCCCGCATCGGAAACCGCCGTTTTGACGATGTTTTGCAATTCCGCCGAGGCCAATGCTTCGGTGCTGCTGCTGCTGAAATAGCCCTGCTCCCTAAATTGCTGTTTGATGACTTCCAACTCTTCGGCGACGCGGCTTTCGCGTCCGGCTATGGCTTGCTGGCGCTGCAGGCGAAACAACAAATCGTTCTTTTCTTCGTGGTAGGCTAGTCCGCTACTGATCAACGGAACGAACAACGCGAAAATTACGACGGCCATCACCAACAGCAACAATCCGACAGCCAACCAGCGCTGAAAACGTGGATTACTCACCGGAACCGTCCCCTGATGCCGCCTGTTCGCCATTATCCAATACCGGTTCTTCCAAGGCATCCGATGAAGCTTCCCCTTGCGCTGGCGCTTGGACTTCGCCCGATAGAGGTGGAACGCTGATATCCATACCGATCTGGAAGCGTTCCCGGCCCGTGATTTTATCCTGCGTCAACGGCGAAACAAAACTGACATTGACAAAATAATCCGAGGCTTCCAGCATGCCAATCAGCGCCGATGCCGTGGGCGATTGTCCCTGAATTTGCATATGTTGCGCGGAAAATTGTAAATGGGTCAGCCAGGTTTCGTCGTTTAGCAAATGACTCAACTCGTTTAATATCGCCAATAGTGCCGGTGATTGATGCTTGATGGCGATCAACTTTTGGGTTTCGGCGCGCAAGGCGTCTATCTCCGCCTGTTGCGCATTAACGACGCGGTTTTGATTTTCCAATTGACTGATGCGGGCCTTGATACGCTGAACAGCCTGCCCTTCCATCCAGACTGGCCAAACCATTACTGCCAGCATCGACAATAATGTCAGGAAACCGAGAGACCAATGTGTCCACTGCTCCCATCGATCTCCCCGCATGCGATAGCGATCGGGCAACAAGTTATAGGCATCGAGCGTCTGCGGAAATCCTTCGACCGCGGCTTGATAATCGACCCTATGCGGGCGCACTCCCAACGATTCCAACAGAGCCAATTGTTCGTCCAGACGACGCTTGGGTACCACTATCAGCAAGACTTGAATCTGCCCATGACCTGTATGCCCCAAAGGCAAGGTATTGAAATACACTTGGTCTGCATTGAATGGCGTGTAACGATCCAGCTCGAAACCGATGACTTGCAACAAATTTTCCTGGGCGGCTAGCGGCAAATAGAGCACTTTTTGCAAAGCCTGGTGATCGGCCAGACGCAAAATGATTTCGGCGTTTTCCAGAAGGGGATATTGCTCGGTAAATTTCCGGTAAATACCGCTATCCAGGCTGTCGAACTGGCGTATTTCCAACAGATTGTCATCGTCGTCATAACAGGCAATTTCGAACGGCTGCGATGCAGCAGAAAAAATGATCCTGCCGCGATGTTCCCGCAGCTTGAGGCGCAGCGTTTTCGGCAGCAAAAAGGCCAACTCTCTCCCCCACCACTGGAAAAAGCCTTTCAGATCAATATTTATCGTCGTATCTAAATTCATCTTGAATCGTGATTACCGGGTATTCCATGGCTTCGTCAAATAACGATGGGCCTTGCAAGAGTTGCTTCCAGTCCGATATCTGAAATAGCGGTTCGCCTGCTGTCTGCATTTTAGCCACGACTTCCAGACCGGCAGAGGCCTCGTCACCCATGCGGGCTTCAGCCGTAATAGTATAAGTTCGATTTTCGGCATCGTTTTGACTATCGGTTTCATCGACCTCGTCGCCGCTAACGGCTTCCAGGCGTTTGCGTACCGCCTGATCGTCCATATTTCTAGCTTTCAAATCACTAGCCAGAATCTCCAATAATTGTGGACTGGCATAGCGCAGATCGACCTCGGCCTGTCCCGAATACACGGTAATAAACGGCTGAACGGCATCGAAGACCGCTTGGGTCACGCCCAAGACCAGTTGCAATTCCTCCAGGCTTCGAAACTCGCG
>JAQTYP010000418.1 GCA_028688235.1 Methylomonas sp. | reverse complement strand
GCACGATTCATCTGGGCGTCCTTTTTGGGTTTTTTGGTCTTCAACTAACCAATATTATACCCTTTTAGGACGTCTCTTTCTTTATAAATCAAATGCTTGTGCCATTTATCCGGCTCCGAAACTTTAGATTATAAATTATCGATCCGCCAATTAAGGACAAAAATAGTCCGCATATTGGCCTAAAGTCTAAAAATTGCCTACAATTAGCCGCTGGACAACCAATGAAGCGTGATTGCTGTGAAAAACAGAATACTTAAAACGGCGCTGTTAAGCACTTGCACCGTTGTTGCCGCCAGTGCAAGTTACGGACTGATCCCTCATAAGAATTTCGAAGACTCCAGAAAGCAAGAACAAGAAAGGCTGATTTCCTCCAAAATCAATCAATACACGAATTACGCAAGCACAGCCACCCCGCCCCCCAAACAAGCCGCATTTTCTCAAGATCTGGAACACACGGTTAAATCCGGCGAAAATTTATCCTCCATCTTCTCCGAACTCAATTTAAGCCGCGAAGACTTACACAAGATCATCCATACCAACTCGACAGGCAAGCAATTTGCCGACGTCATTCCCGGGCAAGACGTCGTTGCGACGGTCGATGCCGAAGGTAATTTGGAGCAATTGACTTATGCAAAAAATCCTTTCGAAACATTGGTCGCCACCCGTATAGACGACGGCTTCGACGTAAAATTGTTCAGTAAAAAAATTGACTATCAAGCCACCAGCGCCAAAGCCACCATACATTCCTCATTATTCGAAGATGGCATAAAAGCCGGCTTATCGGAAAAAATCATTTTGAAGTTAGCCGATATTTTTGCATGGGACATCGATTTTGCGCTAAATCTCCAAGACGGAGACGAATTCACCGTGGTTTATGAAAAATTGTTCGTCGACGGCAAGGAATTCGATACTGGGGAAATATTGTCTGTCGAATTCATTAACCAAGGCAAAACTTACTCAGCCGTTCGCTTCGAAGACAATCAGGGCCATACCGGCTACTACACGCCGGATGGAAACGGCCTGCGCAAGGCCTTCCTGCAAACACCGATGGATTTCGCCAAAATCAGTTCCCACTTCAATCTGCATAGAAAACATCCGATACTGAACACCATCAGAGCCCACAAGGGCGTGGATTATTCTGCCGCCATAGGCACCCCGGTAAAAACCACCGGCGACGGAAAAATCGTGTTTCAAGGGATTAGAAATGGTTATGGCAACGTCGTCGAAATCGAACATGGCCAAAAGTATTCGACGTTATACGCCCACCTTTCAAGCTTCAAGTCCGGTCACAAGATAGGCAACAAGGTTAAACAAGGCGAAGTCATAGGCTATGTCGGCAAAACCGGCTTGGCCACGGGCCCTCATTTACATTATGAATTTAGGATTGCCGGCCAACACGTCAATCCATTGAGCGCCAAACTTCCGCGTTCACTTCCCATGGATAAAGCATTAATGGCCAAATTTAAAACGCAAACCCAACCCTTGCTAACCCAATTGCAAAAAGCCAAAGGCGGCGAATTGCTTGCAAAAAACTAATGTGGCCTCGGAAGCGCTTTATATCGGTTTAATGTCGGGGACTAGCATCGATGGCATTGATGCTAGTCTCGTCGACTTCAGTGATAACAAAATTCGTATCCTCGCTTTTCACTACCAACCGTTCTCGAGCACGCTAAGGCAACAAATCCACAGCCTCAGCCAACCTAATCAGCCCGTTTTGCTGGAACATTACGGCACTATCGATACACAATTAGGTCAATTATTTGCCGAAGCAGCCTTAGCTTTGCTCGACAAGGCCAAGATCGCGCCATCCAAGATCAAAGCAATAGGCAGTCACGGCCAAACGGTTTATCACGCCCCGAACGGACCTCACGGTTTTTCATTACAAATAGGCGACCCAAACCGTATCGCCGAAATTACAGGCATCACCACGATAGCCGATTTTCGCCGCCGCGATATTGCTGTCGGCGGACAAGGCGCGCCGCTTGTTCCTGCATTTCATCAGGCCATATTTTCCGATCCCAACGACAGCATAACTGTCTTGAATATCGGCGGTATCGCCAATATTACTGTGTTAGGCAAAGGGCCGGTGCTCGGGTTCGATACCGGCCCCGGCAACACATTGCTGGATTATTGGTGTCAGCAATCGCTGGGGCAAAATTTCGATGCGGGTGGAGAGTGGACCAGTTCGGGCAAAGTCAATCACGCACTACTGAGCCATTTGCTCGATGACCCCTATTTCCGGCAAGTTCCACCCAAAAGTACCGGCAAGGAATATTTTTCTTCTGTCTGGTTACAACAAAAAATTGCGCCTTTTGGATCGTCGAAACCTGAAGACATACAAGCCACACTTTGCCAATTAAGCGCCGACAGCATTGCCGATGCCATTCTAGGCTATGCCTCTGACAGCAGACGCGTCCTCGTTTGCGGTGGAGGCATCCATAATCGGGAATTAATACGGAAACTGGAAATTCGCCTACCTATGACTATCGTCTCTACGGCAGAATTCGGCATAGACCCTGATCACGTCGAAGCCGTTGCCTTTGCCTGGCTGGCAAAACAGACTTTGCAACACAACCCCGGCAATCTGTGCACGGTTACCGGTGCTAAACGACCTACGATACTCGGCGGAATTTATCCAGGACAACGCCATTAGGCTAAACTCTTCCAGAACCAAGCCAACAACGCCCAACATGCCGTTTCTCAAGAATCGTCTTAGCCAGCACCGTCTGGCATCCGTACAGGGATTTTGATCCATGAAAAAAACGCCATTACCAACAGCGCAGCTTTATAAATCTTGCGATCTGGAACAATTGCATTTTACCTCCACCGAAGAACTGGAAGACATCGACATCATCGTCGGCCAGGATAGAGCGCTGGAGGCCATCAAGTTTGGTATACGCATCAAGAAAAGCGGCTACAACATCTTTGCGATGGCGCCGGACGGCACCGGCAAACTCACCACAGCCAAACAACTGGCCGAACACGAAGCCGCCCGCCAATCCGTTCCTTTTGATTGGTGCTATGTGCACAACTTCAGCCATCCGGCTAAACCAAGCGCTATTCGGTTGGAACCGGGGCAAGGCCGAGGATTTCAACAGGACATGGCCGAATTGATAGACGAACTCGGCATCGCCATTCCCGCCGCATTCGATGGCGATGAATACCGCTCACGCGCGGGCGAACTGGAAAGCGAATCGCGGCAACGAGAAGTGAACGAAATCAGCCAAATCC
Organism: Methylomonas sp.; assembly: GCA_028688235.1. GTDB lineage: Bacteria > Pseudomonadota > Gammaproteobacteria > Methylococcales > Methylomonadaceae > Methylomonas. The sequence goes on along the minus strand of JAQTYP010000418.1, from coordinate 311 downwards.
GGGAAGAGGCGGAGCAGGCTCACATCATATTTACCGAGACGGCCACCGGCTATGCCTTTTTACCAGCCGACGATAACAACGAACCCTTAACACCGGAACAATTCAACAAACTCGACAAAGAACAACAACATCAATTTCACGATATCGTTCTGGCATTACAGGAACGCGTACAGGCTGCCATCAAAAAATTCCCGGTCTGGCGCAAGGAAACCAAACGCAAACTGCAAGCCTTGAATAAGGAAGTCGCCGAACTGGCGGTCAATCATTCCATCGACGAGCTGAAGGAAAAATATGCAAAATCCCAGGAGCTC
>JAQTYP010000024.1 GCA_028688235.1 Methylomonas sp. | reverse complement strand
ACGCATTCGACCAGCGGCGGTATTTTCTTTCTGAATCAGGAAGGTGATAGTTTCGATCAGGCCGGTTACGGCCCCTATCTTTACGTGCATCCGGCACCGCCGACAGGCGTATTCCGCATCGACGCCAACTATTGGCCGGGCGGCGCCGTACAACACACCCTGGCCAATCTGGATCTGATACTCGACGAAGGCCTGCCGACCGAAAGCCGGCGCCGTGTGCAAACGCCGCTGGCCCGACCCGGCGAAACCCGCACCTTGGCCTATGTCCTGATACGCGGCAACCGACTACCACCCAAGATTTACGTGCCCGGTCAGGACCTGGAACGCGACATGCCGGCCGAGGTTAAGGATTACATCAACCGGGAACCCAAGCCGCAAGAAGAAGAAAGCGGCGACGAGGAATTGGGCTATCTGTCGCCGCCGGACGAACAAGCCCTGCGGCAGGCGGCAACTAACGTCGCGCTACTGCAGGCCCGCAAAATCAGCCCGCTGTGGGAACCCAAGCAGCGCGATTGCGCCGGCCTGGTCCGATTTGCTTACCGCACGGCTCTCGAAGCGCGCGACGAAACCCGAACGCGCAAACTCGGCATTCCCCCACAGTTAAACCTGCCGCCCTTGTCAGATCAGGCCAGACAATTGTTCGACGACTTTCCTCGAATCTGGCAAACCGGCACAAAGGACGGCAAAGCCCATTACGGCTATTTTGCCGACGCCGAAACTCTGATTGCTCGCAACTTTCGTTTGAAATCGCGCGACGTGACATCGGCCCGTAGCGGCGACTTGCTGGTTTACCAGAAACCCTTGATCAACGAGGAACCCTATCATTTGATGCTGTTCGCCGCCGGCCGCGCCGAAAATCTGGCGGTTTACCATAACGGCGCGCGGGGCGAAGACGCCCAGGTTCGGGTAGTCAGAATCAGCGAATTGCTGGAGTCGCCCGACCCGGTTTGGATACCCAAGGCCGAAAATCCCCACTTTCTCGGAGTCTACGAATGGAACCGCTTGCGCCCGCAAAACGCCTGATCCTGATCGCCGCCGCGACGACTCTGACCGCGACGGCCGGCTATCTGACTTATCGACACATAGCCTCACTATCGTTCAGCCAATTGGTCAGTAACGATTTACCGTTCTTGGATTTGACGGTAAAACTGGTGGATGGCGACGGAGACGCGTTGGAAAGCACCGGTTCCTTGATCGCAGGCGATGACGAAGCACCGCCTGGCGATGAGCACTGCCCGGCCCTCAGCGGCGGCGATATCGACTCCCCCAGCGTCGCTTCGACCGACACGCCTCGTCCTAAGGACTGCCCCCACACCGCGACCTGGTACGTTAAAAAGCACCCTATCGCTTTTACCTTGACTTTCAACGACGGCGAGGTTTTCCTCGACTGGTGGGATAGGCAGCCGCAAATCAAGAATTTGGTCGATAACCGTTTCACCCAGGGCTTATTCTTCGGCTTGCTGAAAAGCCTGAAAATCAAGGCCGAGCAACTGAAGCTGGAAGGCCTGCAAGGCGAATTCTTGGCTCAAGTAGTGCGCGATGCAATCTTGGCCGATGCCGAATTGCATTACGACATGGCCCACGGCAACCGCGGTTGGGTATTGAATTACCAGCGTAGCAACAGCGCGTTCGCAGACCAAGCCATACCGGCCATGGCAGGGCTCTTGGCGAGCAGCGGCTACAGGATAGCCAAACTAAAAGACCCCCTGCTGGAAATGCGCATCGGCGGGCAACAATTTTTTCTGACCGAGCACCAAGGCTGCATCTATCTGGCACAAAGCCTGGAAGCCTTATTGAATGTCATAGACAATACCTTGACGGAGCAAACGACCTCGGATTCGCCGTTAAGCCTGACGTTTCGCGCCGAGGCATTTCTGGACAACATCCTGCCCGTGCTGACGGGCTCTTCGAGCTGGCAAGCCCGGTGGGATTTCGATCTTAAGGGCGCCAAGCCCGGCACACTGACGCTTCCGGGCGGCCCCTGGAGCCAACAATTGCACGCCAGCCTATTCGAGGGCACGTTGGCCGCCATACCGCACGACGCCTTTGCGGCCGTCGCGACCAGCTTGAAACTGCCGCCCGAAATGACATTGACCGACTGGCAACGACTGGCGTCTTCCGGCCCTTTACAGACTGCTAAAACCGAAGGCGCCGGCGGTTTCGCGCTGGTCTGGGATTTCGACGCCGAGAGTCCCGGCGGCGCCGTCGGCATCGTCATCGCCAACCCCGCCGAACCGCAAGCCAGCCCAGCCTACAACCAATATCTGAAAAACCAGGAGCTATCCGCCGAATGCGCGGGTGGCGGCGTATTCCTGGCCGCCAGCTCGCAAAGCCTGCTGAACCGTATGCGGGAGTCCTGCGAACGCCAATCGCTAAGCCCTCTGGATTGGCAACGCGGCAGCGAAAAACAACGCTATTTAAACTCGCAACTGATCGCCTTCGCCAATCCTGGCACCGGCATACGCCAACTGTTTCTGGCGGGCGGTGCCGGCAACGAACAAGACGTCGGCGAGTTCGCCCCACGCTGGAAACAGGATTACGAACAAGCCAAAGCGGCCATGCGGAAGGAAGGCGACAAGTTGTTTTCGGGGCTGCCGATATTCAGCTATGCCGGACGAATTGGCGGTGACGGGTCGCTTACCTTGCAGGGGCAATGGGTGGCACAGGAGATCGAGCAATGAATTTTATATTTGGATGTTGCATGGCTGCCGTAACTATTCATAAATGCAGGAGCGTGAATCGACTTCCCAAAAAACTTGCGATAGCGTCGCCAATCCACGTGAATGCGCCATCGCTTATCCACCCTACATTATTACTACTTACCCTGCTACTCAACTCGATAAGCGTCAACGCCGGCAGCCCCTTCTACTTGACCGCCGAACGCAGTTTCAGCAATACAGAATCCCCCGCGATTCGCCTGGATTACACCGCCACCGACCAGCCCATGCTGATAAGGGTATTGAGAGCCGACAACCTGGATAATCTGCTGGACGGCCAGTTCAACATCAGCCGCAGCTACGAGCAACCCGTCAGCGAACTGAATCCCGGCCATTATTTCGCCAAGGGCCTGAATACCGCCAAATCGCCGCTGAAACTGTTCCGCGGCATGTTGAACGTCGAATTCCGAAAATCCCTGCACGAAACCCATTTCGGCGGCGCGGTCAAGACGGTAACGGAAAAACCCTTGGCCGCCGTGCCGCAGCAAATCCTGGTGGCGCCTCCCAAGGGTTACCGGACCGTCGCCGAAAGCTATCTGGATTTACAACGCAATGGCGATGCCGCCGACGATCTGGGCTGGTGGTTCGGTCAGGACGGCTGGAGCGAGCATCGTTATACAGTCAGACAAATCCAGCTCGAACCGCTGCCCGACGGCATTTATCTGCTGCAGGCCGTACAAGGCAAGACCGAGGCGCAATGTCTGATACAAGTCAGCAGCCTGGCCGTGCAAGTTAAACAATCCAGCGAGCAATTATTGGTGCGGGTCATGAACCGCGATTTGCAGCCCGTGGCCGGCGCTAAAGTTAGCTACCGCGATGCCCGCGGCCGCTGGCAAAATCTAGCCGGAGCGACCGACGCCGCCGGCGAATTGCGTTTCGACAACCCGGAGGGCACGCTGGACGGCAAATTGCTGGTGCGCGTCGATGCACCCGCTGCCGCGCAAGGTCAAGCCGGGCTCACCGCTCTGACTTCCACCGATTTTCTGCCGACACAAGCCGGAAACGACGCGGTGTTCGTCATGACGGACAGGCCTATATTCAAACCCGGCGAAACCTTTCATTACAAAGGCATAGTCAGGGCAATGCAGGACGGGCAATTGCAAATCCCGCCGTTCGAATCCCGCCAAACAGCGGTATCGCTGCTGAGAGCCGACGGCAACGCCACCGGCCTCGAAGGTCAATCGCAGTTGAGCGACTTCGGCTCGTTTTCCGGCAGTTTCGACTTGGATAGTTCGCAGACGCCCGGCCTTTACCGGCTGCTGGCCGAAATAGACCATAAGGCCTATGCCGGCGAATTCAGGGTACGCGATTACGTCAAGCCGACCTTCTATCTGGAATGGCTGGAGCGCAGCCCGAATGTAGTTCCGGGCCAAGCCTTCAATCTGAAATTCCGCGCCAGGCGCTATAGTGGCGGAGCGCCGCAAAACGTCAAGTTCGAAGTATTTTTGTACCGCAAGAAATTCGAGGTGGCGCAATTCGTCGTCGAAGCCGGAGGCGGTCTGGCCGCGGGCAACGATTATTTCGGCCAGATCAAATCCGCAGCACCCCTGACCCAGCCGCGAAGGCTTTATAGTTCCATCGAAGAACGCCAGGCCGCGGAACTCAGCAATCCGTGGGAAAGCGCCGCCAAACTGGACGACGACGGCGACGGCCGCTTCGAATTTACCGTGCCGGCCGGCGACAAGGAAAGTCAGGATCAAGAGTGGATATACACGCTGATGGTACGGGCTCAGGACGCCGCCGGAGGCAGCGCCGTGCTGACCGACAACCTTTATGCCACATTATCGGAGGCCCAGCCGGCCTTGGCCTTCAACAAAACCGTCTCCGCGGTCGGCGATAAGGATTTGCAACTGCTGGTGCAATCGACCTATGCCGACGGCAAACCGGCGGCCAAAGCCGCCGGCGTCATAGACGTAATGCTGGAGCAAGCCGGCAGCGACAAACGCAGCCTCGTCAAGCTGGACTTCACCACCGACGAACAAGGCAGACAAAGCCTGACCTTGCCTGCCCTTACATCCTTCGGCCGCCTGACCGCGACCGCCCGTCTGGAAAGTTTGGACGGCAGGACCATCGCGCATCCGGCCGAATCGCAACCCGCTACGTTGATCGTGGCCGGCAGCGGCGGAGAAGCCGTCGCCGACAATCTCGATCTGGAGCTCTATACCCCGACGACGATACTGAGCCCCGGCGAAACCGCCAAGGTATTCGCCCTGCTGCCCAAAGGCTGGGGCGACAACGAAAGAGGCAAGGCCTGGGAAACGGTGTCCGGCTCCCGCTTGTTCGATAGCCGCGGTGTGGACATACAAGGCCGCAGTCGCTGGTTCGACGTCGTTGCCAAACCCGAATACGGCACCGGCTTTTACCATACCGTGACGGTGCCGACAGCCGGCGGCAAATACCGCGAACAAACCCTGGGCTTTAGGATAGTGCCTACGGAAAAGCGCCTGCGGATCGCGATAGAACCGGAAAAAGCCGAAACCGAACCCTTGAAGCCCAGCAAAATCCGCCTGCAAGTCAAACGTAGCGACGGCAGCCCCGCCGCCGACACCGAACTGGCAGTTTCCGTGGTCGATCGCGCCGTTTATGCGGTGCAAGCCGAATTCCGCCCCGGCGTATTCGACTTTTTCTATCCGCTGCAACGCAGCAACCTGGCGACCTACTATTCCGACGATCTGCAAGGCTACGGCTATGCCGACTTGCTGCGCAAACCCAATTTCGCGCTCAGTGCATTGAAAAGCCAGACCAAGCTGACCAAAAAAGCCATGCGCGATACTGCCGGCTGGTTTCCGCACGTCGTTACCGACCAAGACGGGGTTGCCGTGATCGATGTCGACATGCCGGCCAATATCACCGAATGGCTGGTCACGGCCGTTGCATCCGACAAGGACGGCCAGCTCGGCGAAGCGACCGGCCAGTTCCGCACCAAGACCGACATCGTCGTCGACCTGGTCGGCCCGCAATTTTTACGCGGCGGCGACCAGGTCGATCTGGCGGTTAAATTGACCAACTATTTGCCCTCGGCCGTCAAAGTGGCCAGCGACATAGGCTTGAGCGACGATTTGACCTTACAAGCAGGCGAACTCGAACCGACAGGCGAGATGGCCGGCAACGGCGAAGCATTGTGGCCCTTGCAAGTCGAAGCCGGCGCAAAGCCCGGCACGGCAAGGGTAACGGTCGGCGTCGAAGCATCCTCTTCCGTTATGGTCGGCGGTGCCGAAGCGTTCGAAATCCCGATAATACCGGCAGCGATGTCGCAAGTTTTCAGCGCCAATCTCGAGCAAAATACCTTGCGCTTCCAACTTCCGGCCCAGGCCAAGCCTAAACAACTGACGGTACGCGTCAATTCCGGCCTGCTCGGTGCGGCGCTGCAAGCCGCTGCAATGCTGGTGCAATATCCCTACGGCTGCACCGAACAACTGGCGCACTCCACCGTGCCGAATCTGGTCTTGCTGGACTTGATCGAACGAGCCGGCCTGACTCCCGAACAGTTGGGACCGCTGGCGACAAGTCTGCAGCGCGCCAAACAGAATGCCGCAATCGGACTACGCAAGCTGATACAAAATCAAAAGGCCGACGGCGGTTTTGCATTATGGCCAGGCGACGGCGAAGCCAGTCTGCAGGTCACTCTTATCGCGCTGGAAGCCTTGAAGTACGCCAACGACTTGAAAGTCGAAGGGGCAAGCAAGGCTTACAATAAGGGCATAGACTGGTTGGCGACTCGAAGCGAGAACATCGGCGCGCAGGACGGCTTCGTCTTATCCCGCTTCAGCCGCGTCGGCGACGTCTATCAATCGCCTTGGCAACAACAAGCCGATTTCGTCACCAGGGTCGCTGCCGATACCGGAGCGCAAACGACCGATCTGATCGCCGCGCTACGCTTGCTGCTGAGTTATCAAAACCAAAACTGGCACAGTTTCAATCAGCACTTCAAGGAACAACCGGACCTGAAAAATCAGTTGGTCGGGCGGCTGCAACAAGCATTGGAAGCCGTAGACCCGGCAACCTATAAGGCCGATCGCGGCGAACTCTATCGACATCTGGGCTTTGGTTTCGGCCTGCCCAGCCTGATCTCTTCCGGTCTCGGTACGCTCTACGAAGCTCGAGCCTTAACACCTGAACTGGAAACCAAACTGAAACGCCTGCTGCTGCAAACGCAGAAAAACGGCTACTGGACATCGACTTACGATACCGCCCAGGTCATATTCGACAGCCGGGAAATTCTGAGCAAGGAGGCCGCCGCCGTCCGCGATCACGCGGCGCGCCATCTGACCGTAGAAGCGGCTGGCGGCATGCTGGGCCGATTGACCGGCGTTCCGGGCGGCTACCTCGGCAGCTTCGAACAGTTATCCGACGCGGGTGCATTGAAAGAAATCACCGTATCCAACCTGAACGCCGACGATATTGCCAGCGCCACATTAAGCATCGAGCTACCCTACCTCGCCGTCGAGGCCAGAGACGCCGGCTTGGCGGTAACGCGCAGCTTCCGCCGCGTCACGACCAAAGGCAGCGAATGGATAGATTCCAGCCAAGCCCTAAAGCCCGGCGACATCGTCGTCAGCGAAGTTCGCGTCAAACGTAATGTCGAACCTTCGCGTCTACCGGCCGGCAGCGACTTCGTCGTCGTCGAAGACGGCATTCCATCGCTGGCGGAAGGCTTGGAAAACGATCAAACCTACCTCGCCGATGCCGGCATCCAAGCCAAAGACGACAGCTACTGGGCCAACGTCAAGGAAACCCAACGCTACCCTGACCGCACAGTCCGCGTCGCCAAACTGCAACCGGGCGGCGAGTTGACGCTTTATCAGGTTTGGCGCGTGGCCCGCTCCGGCACCGCATCGATTCCACCGGCCAGCGGCTTCGATATGTACGACGAGGCCGTTAACGGCAATAGCATGGCCGGAAAGTTGATTGCCAGATAGTTTTTTATCTGCGGTTAGTCCACGAAAAGTACGAAAGACAAGAAAAAATCAGCTTGTTGCCTAGGTTTTTTCCGCTCACCGTTTAGGTAGCAAACCGAAGTTGGCAACTATTCGGAATAAACGTGGTCTGTCCCCTATTTCTCCTTATCGGATAGGGTGTTGATCTTCAATAATGTCATAAATTAGGGTAATCTTTAGGATTTGATAAGGAAAAAACAATGGCCGAAATCATCTCGCGTAGCGCAAACGAAGTAACGATCCAAGTCACCGTAAAACTGATCGGCAGTTTGTTGGACATGGAAAGGATTTAGCCATCGTGTCCCATAGTCGGTTCCAGTTCGCTTAATTCCGATTGCTTGTCCAATCCTCAATGACCGCTTCTGGCAATCCAGTGACCTCGACAATTGTCGTCTTATCAATGCCTTTACTCAGTAAATTGAGCGCAATAGCTCTGGCGGCTTCCTGACTGCCTTCTTCTTTACCTTCTTCTCTACCCTTTTCCAAACCTAACTCTAACCCTTGCTCCAACCCTTTTTGCTCCGCCGAGGCGATTTTGCTTTCCACATCGGCCAAGGCTTGCATGCGGGTTTCGTACGTCGTGCGTTCATCTTCGTCAAACATACGATCTACCGCCGAGATTGCTTTGACGATGGCCGAATCGCTGTTTAGTTCGTCGGGTACGTGGTTTTTATCAAGTTTGTGCGCCTGAGTTAAAAAGGTGCTCCAGCGGTCTAGCGCCGTGGTGATTTGGTCGGGGGCTGTGCTAAATTTTTTCAGTTCGATGTAATGCAGCTCGAAGATGTCGTGCAGCTTGTCATCATGACCGGTGGCGGTGTTAATGATTTTGTAGCAATTGTGAAACTCTGGTGTATCGGGAATAAAGTTGAAGTCCAAAATATTGATGCTGATGGTTTTTTGCAACTCTTTGAACATCATGCCTTCGCTGAGCTGTTCAGTGACTAGCTTGGCCCAATAATAAATCGCCCGCTTGTCGAAGTTGTAGTCTTCGCTAATTTGCATTTCCACGTTAAACCAACGTCCTTGCAGACTTTTAGCTTTGATGTCCAAAATGGAGATTTTCCCGGCTCTATAATCAGCCAGATTGTAAGGATTTTTAAGCTCCACCTCGGCAACTTGATCTTCCTCGGACACGATAGCGTTGATCAAGGAAATCAATAAATCCTTGTTTTCTTCGCTGCCGAATAATTTTTTAAAAGCAAAATCGACGCGAGGGTTTATTTTGCACATAGTGTATTAGCCCTTGAGCTTGGTTTTACTGGGGCGATTGAGTGTGTTATTGCTTGTATCGACATCTTTTTGCATAAAGCCTGAACAGTTTACGCTTTATCCATCCATTTCAAGAGATCGCCGATGTCTTGAAAATCCAATAGTGCATCAGCCAATTCTTCCAATTCGGCTAAGGACTGTGTATTCAATTGGGCCAAAGCAGTTTCCAGGGAGGGCTGCAGGCCAAATTTGCGGCGCAATTGCCGGATGACTAATGCAAGACATTCTTTTTGCATACCCTGTTGCACACCTCGTTGAGTTGCAAGTCGTTCGACGCTGGTAACGTAGGGCATTTGGTTTTCTCCTTCAATGAGTTGAATATCTTGCCACAGTTTCATTTCAACTGAAGTTTCCCAATTTTTCCCGCACAGAAATACTAGCACTATCTAATGTGTCGTGCTGATTGATGTCTTTTTACTTTAAAAACAATCAGTTAATGATGAATAAGGTGCGGCCCTGTTGTATAATATAAGTTTCCAAGTCTTTGATTATACGACCAAACCAGCCTTATTCATGTTCATTTTACGCGACCTGCTACGCCCGCTCCAAGCCCATTTTTCCGACACCGCACTCGGCCAAGAACGCGCCGCCTTATTGGCTTATACGCTGCTGGTTATCATCGTACCCTTTACGTCATCAATGACGTCCAATTGCCTGCGGTGTCTTGAGGCTTTGTTTCGGATCGCGATCAAAAAGAAACGCTTTTATCCCTTCATGGCGTCTTCAACACTGCCCTGGCAAAAGCTTTGGCGGACCACTTTGGGGTTTATGGTGATGGAAGCCATTGATGCGCACATACAATGCTGGTTTGTTCAAGTCCTTCAACTTGACGCCAGAACATTACGGCTTGAAGCCTTGGAAATCAACGACAACCCAGCGCTATGCCAGTCATAATGAACTCCGAAACTTTAGTAGTAAAGAGTGGTTGCGTGTCAACCCGATTGCATGATTTGGTCATGAATCTGCTCCAACCGGTATCGATACCGCTCGCCAATCACTTCCGTCGAGAATTCCTGCCAACCTTCTTTGCGCTTACTTCTAGGAGGATGTAGAACAAAATTGCGCATCAACTCCGCCGCGTGTTCCACGTCGGGCTCGGCCCAAACCTGACCGGCGGCATGAGGGTATTGATTCTTGCGCACCTTGATTAACCGATGACGCACTAAATCGGCATAGGATGGCTTACAGAAATCCACGTTACCGGAATAACCGGTGGCGATGACGTGCAATCCCAGTTGCAATGCTTCCGCCAGTCCTCGACCAAAACCTTCGGCACGATGAAGCGAGACAAAACAGTCGCATGCTTTATACAACGCCAATAAATCCGGGCGAGACAACGTGTTTTCAATGATGTGGATACGATCGTCTTCGGCCGCCAACCGTTTCAATTTCTCCCAGGCCCGGTTGCGCTGGGTTGGCTTATGTACCTTGATGACCAAACCAATAGCATCTGCGGAAAACGCTACTCTGGGAAAAGCAGCAAGAAAAGCGTCCACGCAAGCTTGCGGATTTTTGCGTTCGACCGAGGACTTTAGATCAAAAGCAAAACAAAACAATTTGGCGGCGGTGGGCAAGCCGAAATGCATCCGCGCTTTGGTACGAGAAGCGTAGCTTGTGACGGACCCTAGCGCCACAGCCATCGGCATGATGAACAATGGCTTGGTGCAAATTGGCGCTAACGCATCGTAAGTGTGCTTGGTCGAAACCCATACTTCATCCACCAAATCCAGCAGCATCTCCCATTCTGCCGGCCATTGGCTCAGCTCCCAGGGCCAATAACCGATGTTATAGCGATCCAAAAACTGCGATCGGCCGCGTTCCGCGTAAAAACGGCCGTTTTCTTCCGCCGTCATGCAAAAGAGATTAAAGGCAAAATCGCCATGCTCCGAGACATGTGCCGCCATGCTGCGGTCGTTTTGAGGAATGTCCGATCCCGGTGGAAAATTCAGCATCGTCATCGGCACATCGACTGCCAGCAAAGATCGGGCTGCCATTCTGGCATCTTCCCCAATGCCCAGTTGACCAAAAGCATAACCAATCAAATTGACGCCGAAAGGCCGTTGAGCCAACGGGGTTTTGATGGCTTGTGGCGGCACCAGATCCAAAATGACCTTTTTAAGGCGCGAACCCCAAGGTTCCGACTGTTCGAGAACCAGACGTTTTTCGGCATCGGACAAAAAAGGCCAATAACCGCATTCCTCCACGCCATAGGTATAAAACCACTGCAAGAATCCGTTAATTTGAGACGGTAAGGGAAAAGCCGATTGAACATCCGGACGCATCAAGAAAATCAAAGTTTGCAGCGGGGTTAATTGATTTTGTTTATTCGATTGTTTAGGCGATAACAATTGTAAAAAACCGGGATCTTCCATAACGGCCCGATATTCTTTTGTGCCGGACGTAACAAGCCAGGCCAGAAAATGTATGCGGCGATCGGCTAAATCAAATCCCAGCTTCCTTAAATCCGGACGAATATTAAGAATAAAAGTTTGCAGTTCAAATGCAATCGATTTTGGCTTGCTTAAAATAGTCATCGGCAAATTATTGGCAAGCGCTATATTCAAGACGGCTTTCCAAGGCGCCCTTCCATACGGCCATGAAGTTCATAATGCTGCCACCCGTCGGCAAACTGACCTTTAGCCACCGCCAATGCTATCTCAGGATATTTCTGAAAATAAAAGACTTCATTGAACTCATCACGAGAAAACACTTTAACCGCAGGCGCTTTTTTTGCACTATTTTTATACAGAAAGAAAATAGAGTGATTAATCGTATCCTGTATCAGCGACTTTGTAACAACTGAAGGCACTCTTCCCGAAGTACATTCAATATATTCATCAAAAGACAAATATGAATTCCTGAGAACAGGACAAATTTCAATTTCTTGAAACCCTGACAACTGCGCCTTACTCCAAACATCCTCAATAACAAAATCATTTTCAATGACGTTATAAACCCTCATTTCATACTGGGACGATTCAGTCTGAGAATGATTTCTTCCAGGTTCAGACATTCCAATTATTCCATCGTCCTTCAAAATCCGATTAAACTCTTTCAGAACCGTTTCAACATTGGGAATATGATGAAACGCATCATTGACAAAAATCCTATCGAAAGATTTTTCCGGAAAATCCAGAAACTCGCCATCGAAACGATAAAATGCCTGGTAAGCATTCAGACCCCTCCCCATTTTTGGGTGCCTCGCATCCGTAACCCATTGTTTTGTCGTTATGGTCAACACAAATTCTGGTAGGGGTCTGAATACTTACTTATGAACTAATCTTTTCGATAGAAAATCTGACCCATACGATCAATATGTGATTTAAGCTCCGCCGATTGCAACTGATCATATATAGAAATATCAATAAGATAAGGCATATTAAGTTCATCCAACTGTCGAGCAACAGCACTTAACAGTTTCTCTGAAAGCTCAATCCCCAATAAGCTTAAATCGATATCCGACCCCTTACGAAAGTTACCTTTAGCGCGAGAGCCGTAGATTAACACTTGATCGATTTCAGGATATTGCCTAAACACCTGCCACATTGACTGCAACGTCTGCTCGGTTAAACCGAAACTCATAACAAACCATTCATTTTGTGCGCAAAAGCCACTAATGCCGACGCATAAAGATCTTGTACCTTGGCAAACTCCTGCTCCAGTACCGTTTCATCATAGGTATGTACCGTTCGATTCCGACTTTCTATCATATCCATCCACACCTGCCCGTCATCCAATAAATCTATTGAAAAAGCCAAACGACTGGCGCTACGTGACCCGGTAATATTCTGATAGCCTTCATATTCTAAAAAGTCTTTCATAACTTTCCAGGCCAACTCATGGGTAAACTCAAACCTTTGTAAAATACCTTCTTTAATTAAAGCTTCCGCAGTCTCATCATACTGTTCAAGCGCTTGAGTCAATTGAGATAATGCTTTTTTATAGTTTTGAAACCGTTGCTGCCAACGTATATCCTGAGCTGTCATGTGAAATTTTTCCAGGTAAGCATTCAGACCCCTCCCCATTTTTGGGTGCCTCGCATCCGTAACCCATTGTTTTGTCGTTATGGTCAACACAAATTCTGGTAGGGGTCTGAATACTTACTTTTCCAGAACTTATAAGCGTTGCCTTTTTTCACACTATATTGCCAAATGTAAGGCGGATAAGCAAAGCGTCATCCGTTATTTCCAATATGCCACAAGTGACGGGCGGAATAAGACCCGTAGAGATTTAATTCGTACCTGACCCTAACTTATACCATCCCGAAGCGAAGACGCTCGTGACCCTTTGACCTTTTAATTTGCAAATTTCAAAGACTTGCCAAACACCCATCAACAACAAGATGAGACACCAACAATACGTCTTGCCCACTTTCACGAACGGAATTATTCATTCTTCCCAAGTACTCGACTTCGATTTCGAATTTATTGGCGATATTAGGCAAAATCACGGGGTCTGCGATACCGGCATTGACATGCCGATTGTCCAAGCTCATGGTTTTCCTTTGCAAACCGTTGACAGATATACTCAGCCCCCACTCGCCCGGCGAGTATCCATTGGCTATACGCCCGCAGACAAAAAAATTGTCGATGCAATTTAGCCCTTCAATGACAACGCAAAAACTTTTTTTGAAACGATGCGCCTGACTTTCCGCCTCAAAGCGCAAACCGCTAACCGAATATTTAAACGGAACGTTAGAATCTGACTGCATATCGTCCAAATGCTTGGACCAATAGCGCTCCTGCCGCACGATCATAGTTTCTGCCATCATCCAGGCAACGGTTTGCGGCGTCCGCAAAAAAGATTCCGTAAATTCACCGTCGATCCATTGTCGGTAAGTATCTTCCCCCTTCCGTAGCGCGTTTAACCATTGGTTGACTAGGGCTTGTTTAATTTGATCGCGCCATAGGGTAAACAACCGCCGACTGTTTCGCTCGTTCTGCAAGGTATTATCGCCACGACTCAAACTGACATGATGTCTAATTCTACTGGCGGTTGCCACATAGATGCGCTTGCCGGCTTCACGCATTTTGAAACATAAATCGACGTCTTCACCACCGTTAAAATAACCTTCGCCAAATCCACTGAAACGCAAAAAGTCAGCTTTATGCATCAATAAACAAGCTCCGGTGACCGCCAAGACACGTTGGTAATTCGACCCACCTTCATCCAACGTCTGGATATGCTCGAACCGGCCTTTACAATTAAGATCAATGCCCGCATGATCCAAACCGCCATCCGCGACGCGATATTGTACATTGCCGACAATACCAGCTCGCAAGGCGGGGTGCTCCAATATCATCCGCATCGGTTCCAGCCAACCAGATTCGAACAACAAATCATTGTTCAGCAAGCCAATCAGTGAACCGTGGGCTTGTTGAGCGGCCAGATTGTTACTTTTCGCGTAACCTAAATTAACAGCGTTTAATATGACTCTGACTCTGGAATGCTTCAACGTTGCGAGCCAATCGCGCGTACCATCGGTGGAAAAATCATCCACCAAAAGTATTTCGTAATCCAGATCTTTAGGCAGCGACCCGAGCAATGAATGGAGCATCGCTCGGGTTTCTTTCAGATGATTGAATAGCGGGATGATAAAGCTGATGTCCGGCATGCATAACCCTCAGCTACTAGTCGGTTACAAAATTACCCTATCCATCATTACATCTTTGAGTAATTCTAGTTGAGCCTCGGCGCGGAGCATTTCTTCGCGCATCCTGTCAAGCATTTGTTTTTGACAGGTAATTTTCTGATCGCGCGCTAACAACACTCTCTGAAGCA
>JAQTYP010000023.1 GCA_028688235.1 Methylomonas sp. | reverse complement strand
GTCCAGCCGTCGTTTTTGGGTCAGTTGTCGCTCGGAATAGCCTTGGGTCTGCTGGGATATACGACCTATACCAAGCGGGAAAAAATAATGAGCCTGTTCGGCAAGTAACAACCGATAGACTTTGAACCCAATAAAAACCCGAGGCTATCGCAAGATCGACGCGGGTTTTTTGTTTCCGGTTTGTGTAACTCAGAGTCTATTCAATCAAAAACTGCCGCATCATGCCCAAGTCCTCATGTTCCAGATTATGGCAGTGGTATAGAAACAGCCCTTTATAGTCTTGGAAGGGTTTGATGATATGTACCTCTTCGCCCGGCATGACCAATACGGTGTCCTTCCAGCCGGTGTCTATGAAGCCGTTTTTGACGGTCTCGTAGTCCTTGCTTCGCACGTCGTCTGTCAGTCGCCTCAAGATTTGGTACTGCTGACCGTGTAAATGGATGGGATGGGCCATATCCATCATGCCGCCGTTCATGCCTCCCATGCCCATGCCACCGTGTTCGCCGCCTTTGCGATGTTGCATGCCCATGCCTCTATGGCCGCCGCCGGCGTGATCATGATAGATGTGGATCAGTTTGATCGAGCCTAGCTTGACCCTTTCGAAATCCATGACTTTATCCAGCGAGAAACTCTTGCCGCCCAATAAAGGCTGCATGGGTGCCATCGAAATGGCGATAGGCAATGGAGCGTCGGTGTTGTCGACATCCTTCAGCGTTAGGCGCTCGAACGGGACCAATGTTACGGGCAACTTGGGCGAATCGCCAAGCTTCTCTACGACCTCGAAAGTTGCTATCGGAAATTTCGAACCTTGAGGGAAACGGCTACGCATCATGCTCATGCCGCCGCGATCCGCCATGATCGGTAGCGTGCCGGAGAAAGGCAAGCTATACATGACTAATTTGCTGCCGACCGGCCTGCCGCTGAAATCCAGCCATAAATCCACTCTTTCGCCCGGTGCCAACATGATATAGGGGCGACTCTCCGGTTTGGCCAGGATGCAGCCGTCTGTGCCGATAGCCGTCAGCGGGGTGCCGTCGTCCCAGCCTAATTTGTAAATCCGTGAATTGGAACCGTTGACCGTTCGGAAGCGGTAGGCGCGGGATTTGACGCCGAATTGGGCATCAGGCTTGCCGTTGACTAAAATCGTGTCGCCCAAAAAGCCTATCATGCGTTCGGGCATGCGGCGGACATAGTGCAATTGGTTATTGGCATCGAAGCTTCGGTCTTGAATGACCAGGGGTAAATCGAATTCGCCCGCGGGCAGTTCCAGCTTTTTTTCGTCGTTGTCGCTGACGGCGATCATCCCGGCCAAACCCCGGTAAACCTGTTCGGCTGTCAGATTGTGCGAGTGAGAGTGATAAAAACTGGTGCCGGCGCGATTCACCACTTCGAATTCGTAAACGAATTCTTCGCCGGGTTCGATGGAATACATTGGATGGCCGTCGCTATATTGAGGCACATGCAGTCCATGCCAGTGAATAATGGACGACTCGCTGAGCTTGTTTTTGTAAAAAATCCTGACTTTTTGGCCTTGTTGGAAGTTTAGGATAGGGCCCAGATAGTTGTCGGGCAATGTTTGCAGGGTTTGTTGCGGGCCCTTCAACAATTTTGCCGAATAGGTTTGTACCACTGTAGCAGGGCCATTGGTCAAGATTGGGATGCGGGCGGGTTGCGAGATAAATTCGATTTCGACGTCGGCTTTAAAGCCGACAGTCGCGGTACGCTTGATGCTGTTCGATCCTGCCAATAGTACGGTTGGAAATGCAGCCAGCGCCGTTCCAAGTGCTGAATGTTGTAAAAACCGGCGTCTACCGGTATTGATAGCTTTCATGGATCCCCCCTCGGTATTAGGCTTATGTGTTTATAAGCTTCTTGTTTTGAAATTCGAACATACCCTTTTTTTGTCGAGGCGACAACGCGAAAATAGTCGGGCGCGGCAATCCATGCGGCGAATGCCGCAATCACATTCCGATTTTGAATGATAGAATGGCGACGATAGATGCCTGAGGGTAAAGCCGGTTCCGGAAGCGATTCCAGGCAGGCTCAAAATTCTAAAATTAAGAGGAAATTATGCGTAACCGGAAACTGTTACCTGCGTTGGCAGGCGCCACGATTGCTGGCGCGATTGTCGTGTATGTTGCGTTTTACTTCGTGTTTCTCGATTTTTTCGTAGATTTGTGGTGGTTTAGATCTCTGGAATTCGAAGCTTATTTCTGGCTGAGGTTGTTATATCGCTTCATTTTTTCCGGCGCAGTCACGCTGTTTTTCTTTTCGATATTCCAATTTCATTTCTGGATTGCCTCTCGTTATCTTGGATTGAACCCGCCGGACGAAGTCTGGCTGGACGATAAAAAAAGGCGCCGTTTTCAGCGTTTCGCCGACGTGTTTTTTTATGGATCGGCCAAAGTTTACACGCCGGTTTCGTTTCTGCTGGGGATAGTGGTCGCAATCCCATTTTATCTGCAGTGGGAAGACGCCTTGCTGTTTTTCTTCGGTAGCGCATCGGGTATCAAGGATCCTGTTTACGACAACGACATCAGCTTTTATCTGTTTTCGTATCCGATTTACATGCTGATCCAGAAGGAACTGTTGGCTACGGCCTTGATCGGTTTCATCGCGACCTACATCTTGTATTGGCTGGAGCATACCTTCATTCCCAATCAAGGTAGGGAATTTCCGTTTGGGGCGAAAATTCATTTAACCGTATTGTTCGTTTTCGTGGTGTTTTTCGTGGCCTGGGGCTTTATGCTGGACCGTTTTTCGCTGCTGTATTCTAGCGGCCGCGAACCGGTTTTTTTCGGCCCCGGATTTGTCGACTTGCGATATAGGCTGCCGCTGATCTGGATGTCGGCGCTGGCTTTTTTGACCATTGCCGGTTTGGTCGTCTTTTATGTGTTTTCCGAGCAGCACCGCAGCAAGACCTCTATCGTCATTGCCGTACTGAGCTTTATGGCGCTATTAGGCTTGAAGAACTCGACTTTTCTGCCCGGCGTGATCGAAAAGTTTATCGTCAAGCCCAATCCCACCCGTACCGAAGGTCCGTTCATACAATACAACATCGATGCGACCATGGCGGCTTACGACCTGAATAACATCGATACCGTCGATCTGCCTATCAATGTCGATGCGACTAAAGACATCGAGCAATGGGCGACACAGAAAAATTTCGAAAATATCCCGGTCTGGGACAGGGAATATTTGATCGATAGTTATAAGCAGCTGCAAACCATACGGCCTTATTATACCTTTCCGACGGTGGACGAAGACCGCTATTTCATCCGCGGCCATTATCAGCAAGTCAATCTGGCGGCCCGGGAGGCCAATGTCGCCAATTTGAGTCCCGAAGCGCAAAACTGGGAAAACACCCATTTGCGCTATACCCACGGCTTTGGCGCCGTCGTGTCGCCGGCTGCCCAGGATGCCGACATTCCCATCGTCTGGTATTTGCGCGATTTGAACTTGAGTTCCAACGCGGGATTCTCGGTCAAGTTTCCGGATATGTATTACGGTCTGGAAAAATACCAATATGCGATTGTGCCGAATAAACTGGTGACTCAAAACATCAGCGGCTCGGATCCTGAAATGGCCAGGGATTATTTCGGCAAATCCGGCGTGCCCATCCCTTCGTATTTCAGAAAGCTGTTGTTCGCCTTTTACTTCAAAGACGAAAAGATATTCTTCTCACCCAACATTTCGACCGACAGTAAATTGCTGATACGCCGTAATATCGTGGAGCGGATAGCGACGCTGACGCCTTTTCTGCATCTGGACAAAGACCCTTATCTGGTCATCGACAAGGATAGATTTTTCTGGGTCCAGGATGCCTATACCTTGTCCAATCTGTATCCGGTCGCCAAGCCCGCCGCCGACGATTTCCTCGACGGCGCACAGAAATTCAACTACATCCGCAACTCGGTCAAAGTCGTCGTCGACGCCTATACCGGCAATGTGGATTATTACATTTGCGATCCCGATCCCATCATAGCGGCATACAGCCGGGCTTATCCCGGTGTTTTCAAGCATCTGAGCGACATGCCGGCCAATCTGAAGGCTCATTTGCGTTATCCGCGGGATTTGTATTACATGCAGATGAAAATCTTCGCCAAATATCACCAGAACACCCCTGAATCTTTCTATGAGCAGGCCGAAACCTGGCAGTACGCCATGGTGGGTGGCGAACCGGTGTTGCCGTATTTTATCACGATGAATTTCGAGCGCTGCAACGGTCTGGAAGAGTTTGCGATGATTAATCCGATGACGCCGTTCAACAGCAATAATTTGAGCATGGTGGGCATAGCCGGCACCATCGATCATAAGCTGTGCGATCCTTATAGTTACAAGCCGGGGATTACCATTTTCAAATTCCCCAAGGACGTGCAGGTCAACGGGCCTTCCCAGGTCAACGCCTTGATCGACCAAAACCCGGACATTGCCGCGCAATTTACCTTGTGGAATCAGTTGGGCTCGGAAGTCAAAAAAGGCCGGATGGTGATTTTGCCGATGGGGAATTCGATACTTTACGTGCAGCCTATCTACATGCTGGCGACCAAGACCAAGATGCCGGAGCTGGCGCGCGTAATCGTCTCGATAGGCAATCAGGTGGTCATGGATAAAACCTTGGCTACGGCGTTCAACCGGCTGAAGGCTCTGTTCATCAAGGATGCCGCTAGCCCCGCTTCCGGCATCAGCGTAGACACGGGTAAATAACCCGCTTGGCATTGCGATTGATGCTAAGGCAATGATGAATAACCTGGTCAAGTGATAGGCGTAGGTGCGGATTTATCCGCGCTGTGCGAATGAATCCGCACCTACTGTTGTCGAACTGGTTTTTCGTATTCCTTAGCGTAATTGGATTTAAGCATCCGCGCCGTTTGGCCTATTGCACCCATCGCGACTTACCCTATCGAAAGCCAGTCAACATGCCCGATTCGACGCCAACCGTTTTTATCTTTTGCGCCCTGGCCTGCGAAGCCAGGGCGTTGATCGACGCATGGCAACTGAAAAAACTGTCCGATGGACGTCATCCCTTTGCTATATATGCCGATTCGCAACGCGTCGTTGTCGTCACCGGTATCGGCAAGATTAACATGGCGGGCGCGGTTGGTTATGTCATGGCTTTATTTGCCAACCCGGTCATGCCTGTGATGCTGAATTTGGGAATTGCGGGTCATCGCCATTTCCCGTTGGGAGGCCTGGTTTTGGGGTATAAGATCATCGATTCCGAAACCAGGCGCGCTTTCTATCCTCAGTTCCCATTTACCGTCACTATCCCGACGCAGACCGTTTCGACCGTAAGCAAGCCCAATGTCGATTACTCGGACGACGGCGTATTCGATATGGAGGCCAGCGGTTTTTACGAAATGGCGGTCAAATTCAGTTCCAGCGAGCTGATTCATGTCGTTAAAATCATTTCCGACAATAGTGGTTCGCCGATAACGGCTATTAGCGAAGCGCAAGTCGCTCAGTGGATTGCCGCGCAATTGGGCCTCTTCGGCGATTTGCTCCAAGCCCTATTGGCGCAAAGCCAGCAGTCAAGGTCGCAAGATTCGGAGCTTTATGGGCAATTGGTAAAAGAATTTCGTTTTACCGTATCGGGCTGCTTGAAATTGAAGGCCTTGTTGCAGCGTTGGCGAGTTTTAAAGGGCGACGCGCCTTTGATCTGGCAAAGCAGCCGGCTCAAGAGTGGTAAGGCGTTTTTAATTTGGCTGGAAAAACAGCTGGATGATGCGGCGTTTTTCCTGTGATGAGGCAATAAAAACGGGGCGCTGATCGGCGCCCCGCCCTAAAGCTTACAGCAAGCTATTCAGATTTAAGTTGGTTTCTTTGGCTTTTTGGAAATGGCCTTTGGTTTCTTCCATGTTGCCGGCTTTGGCAGATGTTTCTGCTCTTTTCAGGTGATCTCTAACCTTGGCAGTTTCTCTTGCCACTTTGTCGTTGGCATTCAATTCTTTGGTAAAGTCACGGGCTTTTTTGCTCAAAGCTGCAACTTCTTCACCTTGGGCGCCGTTGTTGATGGCGGCAATGGCGGCATCGATGCGGCTATCGACTTCTTTGATTACATCAGCAGGAGCATGGGAAACCCGGCCTGGATCGGACTCGGCAACTGCAGCAGTCGAGAAAGAGCCCATGGCAACGGTCAAAGAGAAAGCGATAGCAGCACTTTTTAAAATTTTCATGTATTGGAACCTCACAGTTGTTTTTATCGATTTACATATAGCTTTAGCTACTCCAATAGGCTACATGCTGGCGGCGATAATAGCATAGATCGTGCGGTTTCATAGCATGTTTATTACCGGATGATGACTAATTGAGCGCTAAGGCCTCGCCTACGACTTTACTCGACGCTGGTTAAAATCTTATCCATCCACGCCGAAGGCAGCATGCGCTTCAGCCAGGCAAAAAGATGGGTCGGAAAGGTCACCCGATATCGGGATTTGGGGTGTCGCGATTCTAGCGCGTGGATCACTTTTTCGGCGACGGCGGTGGCCGGCAACGTAAACGGGGCGGCGGGGCCTACTTTTTGCAAGCGCGCTTCCATGGCTTGGTAGGTGGCTTTATGCGGGCTGAGCTCGGGATGAATGTGTTTTTGATACATTTCGAAAGCGTTTTGGCGGAAGCGGCTTTCGATAGGGCCGGGCTCGATCAATACGACGGCGATGCCGGAACCGCGCAGTTCCAGTCTCAAGGTATCGGCCAAACCTTCCAGTGCAAATTTGCTGGCGTTATAAGCGCCGCGAAACTTCATCGCCACAAAGCCCAATACCGAACTGTTGTATATGATGCGGCCATGGCCTTGCTTGCGCATCCAGGGGATCAGCAGATTGGTCAATTCGTGGGTGCCGAAAAAATTGGTTTCGAACTGATTTCTCAAGGCGGCGCGACTCAAATCCTCCACGGCGCCGGGTTGACCGAAAGCGCCGTTATTGAACAAGGCATCGATCTTGCCGTCGGTCATCGCCAGCAATTGTTGCACAGCCAGTCTTATGCTGTCGGAATCGGCCAGATCCAGTTGCAGGCATTCGTAGTCTTGAGTCGTCAGGCGATCGACGTCGGCGGATTTTCTTGCCGAACAAATGACCCTATGTCCGCGCATTTTCAGCACTTCGGCCGTCGCATAACCGATGCCGGATGAACAACCGGTGATAAAGACGGTTTTCGGATCGCCTATCATTCTGTCAGTTCGGATTCGTTATAGTAATAAGTGGCGCCTGAACTGCAATTAATCAGAAACACTAGCTGGGTTTTAGTGCTTTTGGCGTTGAGTTCGTCGGCTTCGACCCGCTGACATTTACCGGTTGCCAGGGCTTTTTGGGCGGCGAGGCGGCGAAATTTTTCAATATCCGGCAGGCGCTCTTCGAAGGGTTTGACATCTTTTGGAAGATTATCGGGGTCGTAAGGCGGAACCGCATAGGCGGAAAACTGGGTCGGATTTTGTTTGATCAAGGTCTGAGTCAGTTCACTTTCGGCTTTGGTCATTTGTTTACGTTGGGCAATCGCCTCCGATTTGGCTTGTTCCTCGGCCTGATGCAGGGTTTCCTGTTGCTTTCTTTCTTCCTGTTGTTGCAGTTTTTGGCTTTCTTCGGCATTCAGATCGACCTTGCTGCCGGTTTTGATGTTGATTTGCACGGCTTTGTCTTGCTCAGTGCAAGGCGAAGACTGGTAATGCGTCTGCCCGTCGGCGTCGGTGCATTTATAAACGCCTGCCCAGCCATTGATGGGAAAGAGTAAGGCGATTAGTAAGATGGGGGTTTTGATAGTCATCCCGTTACTCCCTTGCGATGAAAGATTAAAACTGTCTGTATAGGGGCGATTGTAGCGAATATTTAGATCGATAAAGTAATTGTCGGCGCAACATAAGCTTTAATTTTTCTAGGCCGTGGTGGTTGGTGATAGAATCCGGGTTTTTAGCTAAAAATTTCGAACCGTACGACTACCTCAAGATAAGCGCCAAGGAAATGGTTGCTCGACGGCTAGTCGACATGGCTCTAACTTACGATTGCACTCAGCGCTTACAGTACCATCATGACCACGGATTATAAAACGACACTGAACCTTCCAAAAACCGAGTTTGCGATGAAGGCGAATCTGGCTCAACGCGAACCGGAAATGCTGAAGCAATGGAACGAAAATCAACTGTACCAAAAAATCCGCGAAGTTTGTTCCGGAAGGCCGAAATTCGTATTGCATGACGGCCCTCCTTATGCCAATGGCGCGATTCATATTGGTCATGCGGTCAACAAAGTATTGAAAGACATTATCGTCAAGTCTAAAACCTTAGCCGGATTCGATGCGCCTTACGTGCCCGGTTGGGACTGCCACGGCCTGCCGATAGAATTGATGGTCGAGAAGAAGGTCGGCAAGGCCGGGGTCAAGGTCAGTCCCGCCGAATTCCGCAAGGAATGTCGAGGCTATGCCAAAAAGCAAGTCGAGATTCAAAAAGAAGAATTCGTGCGCCTTGGCGTGTTGGGCGATTGGGACAATCCCTATTTGACGATGGATTTCGCGTTCGAGGCTGACATCGTCCGCGCACTGGGCAAAATCGCCGCCAAAGGCCATCTAAGTAAAGGATTCAAGCCGGTGCACTGGTGCACCGATTGCGGTTCGGCGTTGGCGGAAGCCGAAGTCGAATATGAGGACAAACATTCTCCAGCCATAGACGTGCGTTTCGAAGTCGTCGACGAACAAGCCTTCATGGCCTGCTGTCATCACGCCCCTGAACATGAAGGCAAAGGCCCGTTATCGGTGGTGATCTGGACCACGACGCCCTGGACGCTGCCGGCCAATCAGGCCGTGGCGCTGAACCCCGAGCTGGAATACGCCGTCGTGCAATGCGAGATCGACGGCAAAGCCGAGCGCCTGGTATTGGCCGAAGCCTTGCTGAAAGACGCGGTGCTCAGATACGGCATAGGCGAACACCATATCGTCGCCTACTGCAAGGGCAGCGCGCTGGAAGGCCAAATGCTGCAACATCCCTTTTACGACAGACGCGTGCCTGTCATTTTGGGCGATCACGTCACGACCGATGCCGGTACCGGGGCGGTCCATACGGCGCCCGGTCACGGCCAGGAGGACTATGTCGTTGGCATGAAATACAACCTGCCGGTCGACAATCCGGTTGGCAGCAACGGCGTATTCCTGCCTGATACCGAACTATTCGCCGGCCAGCATGTGTTCAGCGCCAACGACAGCGTATTGGATGTGCTGCGCGAACGCGGCAAATTGCTGCATCATCATGCCTTGCTGCACAGTTACCCGCATTGCTGGCGCCACAAAACCCCTATCATCTTCCGCGCCACCCCGCAGTGGTTCATCGCGATGGAAAAAAACTCGCTACGTGAAACCGCGTTGAATGAAGTCAAACGCGTCGATTGGGTGCCGGATTGGGGGCAAGCCCGCATCGAAGCGATGATCAACAATCGTCCCGATTGGTGTATCTCCCGCCAACGCACCTGGGGCGTGCCTATCGCGTTTTTTGCGCACAAGGAAACCGGCGATTTGCATCCCAAAACAGCCGAATTGATCGAGCAAGTCGCCAAACGCATCGAGCAGCAAGGTATAGAGGCCTGGTTCGAACTGGATGCCGCGGAATTGATAGGCGCGGACGCCGAGCATTACGAAAAAGTCGGCGATACGTTGGATGTCTGGTTCGATTCCGGCGTGACCCATGCCGCGGTACTCGAGCGCCGCGAACAGTTGCGTTTTCCCGCCGACCTTTACTTAGAAGGCTCGGATCAGCATAGGGGATGGTTCCAGTCTTCGTTGTTGGCTTCGGTGGCGATGAACGACGTCGCGCCATACAAGGAAGTCTTGACCCACGGCTTCACGGTCGACGCCGAGGGCAAGAAAATGTCCAAATCCAAGGGCAACGTCGTGCTGCCGCAAACGGTCATGAAATCCTTAGGGGCCGACGTGTTGCGTCTGTGGGTGGCGAGCACCGATTACCGTTACGAAATGTCGGTGTCCGACGAAATCCTGAAGCGCACGTCCGACGCCTACCGAAGGCTGCGCAATACCGCCCGTTTCTTGCTGGCGAACTTGGACGGTTTCGATCCGGTTCGCCATGCAGTGGACAAGGCCGACTTATTGGCCTTGGACCGTTGGGTCGTCGACAAGGCCTGGCAATTGCAGCAAGAGATCAAATCCGCCTACCACGATTATCAGTTTCAAGTTATCTACCAAAAGGTGTTGAATTTTTGCAGCATAGACTTGGGCGGCTTTTATCTGGACATCATCAAAGACCGACAATACACCGCTAAAGAAGATTGCTTGGCCCGCCGTTCGGCGCAGACCGCGATGTATCATGTCGTCGAAGCGATGGTGCGTTGGCTCGCGCCGATTACCAGTTATACCGCCGACGAAATCTGGCAGGCCATTCCCGGTCAGCGCAGCGAGTCGGTATTCCTGGAAACCTGGTACGAAGGCCTGTTCGCGATCGACGAAAACGCGAAGATCAGTCGCGATACCTGGGACAAAGTCATGGCCGTGCGCACCGTCGTCAGCAAGGAATTGGAAGCCTTGCGCAAAGACGGCGCGATCGGCGCGTCGTTGAATGCCGAAGTGGAATTGTATTGCGACGAAGCCTACGGTTCCGAACTGAACAAGCTGGGCAACGAACTGCATTTCATCTTCCTGACTTCGAATGCCGGTGTAGCGGATATGCAATTTTGCCCGGACGATGCGATGGCAACCGAATTGGAAGGCGTCAAATTAAAAGTCTCGGTATCCGAACATAAAAAATGCGTGCGCTGCTGGCATCAACGCTACGACATCGGCGAACATCCGGACCATCCGGAATTGTGCGGCCGCTGTGTAGAAAACGTCGTCGGCAATGGCGAGATCCGCCGTTATGCATAAGTGGTTGTGGCTGTCGTTGCTGGTGTTGATTTTGGATCAGGCCAGCAAACTGGCTATCGACGCCAGCATGCAACTCTACGAATCGATACCGCTGCTGCCTTATTTCAATCTGACCTATGCCCATAATACCGGCGCCGCATTTAGTTTTCTGGCTCAGGCCGGAGGCTGGCAGCGCTGGCTGTTCGCCGGCTTGGCTGTGGTGATGAGCGGTGTCATTTATGTGTGGCTGATGCGTCTTAAAAAACACGAGACCTTGATGGCTTCGGCATTATCGCTGGTGTTGGGGGGAGCGGTCGGCAATTTGATAGACCGGGTGGCATACGGCTATGTGATCGATTTTCTCGACGTGTATTATCGGCAATGGCATTGGCCGGCCTTCAATATCGCCGATTCTGCGATCTGCATAGGCGTAGGCCTAATGTTGTTGGAAAGTTTTGGCGTGGGCCGCAAGGCCGAGAGCAGTGTCTATTAAGGGGCTTCTAGTCCAATAGCAAGCGCATCGGCAGCATCTCGGAGGCGCTAAAGCCTTGACGTTGGTAGAAGCGCTGAGCGGCCTGATTGTCGCGGTCGGTCAACAGGGTCACCCGCAAACAGCCGTTTCGGCGCGCATATTCCAGCGCATGCTGGAGTAAGGCCGAGCCTATCCCCGACGTGCGCGATTCCGCGCCGACCACCATGTCTTCCAGCCAAGCTACCCGTCCGCCGAGCGCCGTGGATACCGAATAAAGCAAGCTCACCATGGCTATCGCCCTATCTTGTTGTTTGACAACGAAGATGTGGCCTATAGCCGGATTTTCTACGATGCTTCGCAAGCCGCGGGCCTGCGTGCCGCTGTCGGGGCTAAACTCCGCCTCTTGCCGAAACAGCTCGGCCAAAAGCGTACAAAGTTCCGGAATGTCGGCTTCGGTCGCGATGTGGATTTGCACTAAATGCCCCGTTGTTAAAAACTGATTAGTAAGCTTCTTCAGCGACAGAAAAAAGTCTGTACCAGAGTAAGACAAAAGCTCTGAAATGGAAAGCGTTCCCGAATGATTAGGAGACTATTGTTCGCGTGCTCGACTATCCGGCATGGCCGTTGACCAATAACGAAGCATAACTCGCTTTGCGGCATTGGGCCATTCTACGGAAAATTACCCAAAATACTCGCTCCGAACGGCAGTCGGGTATTGGCGTTGTTTGCCTGTATTTTTACCACCTGTTGCTTACGAAACAGTTTGCCGTTCTTGTATCTGCGCGATACTATTCAGCGCAGATAGGGATATTCCGTTCCTGATTTACCGTCGCTACCCGCGATGATGACGGATTGAGTTTTTAGGGGGAGCTGGACGGTTACGAGCAATGTTGCCGGCAGCGACAAGGCGGGGATTTTTTTCGGGTGGTATTGAGTCGCTGTTAGCTTTTAATCATTCGATGAATTATGCTATCTGCAATTCTCTCGATGCGAACAGTATTTCGATGGGGAAAAACTTTGATTCAATGGGCGATGCGCCATGTCAGTTAACTATAGTGAAGTAGTCAAAATGCTCGACACGGCATCGGCGTTTGATCTTTACCGTTTGAACGTCGCGATTCAGTATATGCTCGATGACCCGCGGCGCATATTAGGTATCAAACGTGTGTTACGTATTGGTCAGGAGATTGAATATTTCGATGAGACCCATAATACGCCCATCAAAGCGATTTTACTGGAATGCAATAAAACCAAGGTATTAGTGCAAAACCTGACTGACGGTAAAAGATGGAAATTGCCTTATTACTGGTTGAATATCGAACAGGCCGATACGGTTATTAATAACAGTAAGGGCACGGGCTTGCAGCGACATGAAGTGGGTATTGGCGAGGTACTTGGATTCATGAACAGCCGGGAGAACGTGGAAATGTACGGCAAAGTGATACGCTTGAATCCAAAAACAGTTACCTTACAGTGTAAAACGGCGCGATGGAAAGTCCCCTACCGCCTGTTGTTCAAAGTGATTAGCGCCGAATATGAAGCCCATGAACAGCGGGAGCCATTGATTTTAGAATCCATGCCATCCGAATAAAGGCTCGAAGGAAAACCGAGCCCTCCGGAATAGCCGGAAAAACAATGTGCCGGACGCCATTGCCGGTAAATACGGGCGCCGTTTCCCTCGTTCTCATGTGCTACGAGGAAATTGGGGCATTTATAGGTTTAGTTCCGTGCGGTTCGTTGCCTCATCGCATGCTACGGGCTTAGTCCACGCACCTTGCAACGCTGGCAAATCGGTGAAACACCGACGGAAGACTTACCGTCCGTAGCGGAAATACACACCCGTGCATGCCCTGACCGAGGCCGAACGCGCAGAGGTTCTGGCCGTCGCCAATTCGGATGAATTTGCTGGTAACCAAGCTCCGGCTTGGTTACCATGTTTTGGAAGCTCTGCTTCCCGATTGATTTAATGAATGAAAGCTGGAGCTTTCAAGATGCTGTTCCCAAACTGGAGTTTGGGAACTAGAGAAAATGGCGTCAAAATGACCCGATTCCACCGATGATGACCGGCATCACGCTGATTGCGGTCTGTTTCCCGATATCAGCGCTTGAAACGGGCCGCAAGACCCCAAATCTCCAAAAAGCTATTTTCTTATAATAAAGCCATCCTCCGAAACCGGGCTTGTCCAACAAACGGTTCAGATGGTGGCTTCGCGCGCTGCGCTCACACCATCTAACCTTATTCGTTATGTTTCGCTTGTGACATAGAAAAGCTGCTCTGCATTATCGATGAAATAACATACCAAGAATTCTAAGCGGTCAAGATCTACCGAATATTCGTGACGAAGCTCGCCATACGCCATTGAAGTTGCATCCATATCTCCATTGGACCTTTCCCATGCCGCATGAGCGCGGCGCAGTGCATCAGCTTCTCCCTTTAACCCCACTTCCTCGTAGGCCTTGATGATCTGATCAATGGTCGATGAACGATTGCCAAATGCATGCCACCCGTCGAACTGGCATTGAGCCTCCCAATCGAAAAGGTACGCCACCAAGATATAACCTCTTGGCAATCCATCTGCGGGAAGATCAGAGTTGAACAACACAATCCCCAACTCCGTAAAAATATCGATCCAAGACCTGTGATTCTCGGATTTCCATATTTCAAGCGGAGTTCCTCTTGGAACCAGAGGGCTCTTTAGCGTTTGCTCAAGTAAAGGAATAATGTTCGGCGGTAGGATCATGGGATTTGCCACTGTGAAACATAATGTAAAGCTCAGCCGCGTAGCGTTAGCGAAGTTGGCTGGAGCGCGTGGTTAAGCATACAGCGCCTCAACGAATTCATCGACGGAAATACCAGCTTGTTTCAAAACTCCGCTCAGCGTACCAGCTTTTAGTGCGTCGTGGTTTGGCACGACGCAACCCGATGAGCCGCGCCGCATCATGATATGACTACCGCGCTGCCGTGCAACCACGAATCTCAAACGCGGCAAAGCCTTTACAGCCTCTGCTCCCGAGACAACCGGCAATTTAGGCATGTTCCGGCACTTGGAATGAGGTCAGCAGAGGGCGGCCGACGATGGTAAGAGGGAATTCTTCGAGATAAAGCTCGGTCGCTTCAAGCAAATTACTCAAAGCTTCTTCAACGGTTTCACCTTGTGTAGTTGTGCCGGTTTCTGGATTGAAGGCGACATATCCCCCTTCGGGGCTTGGTGTTAAAACTGCTGAGAGTTCCATGGGATTTCTCCGTTTAATGATGCGGGGGTTTAAAGACAAGGATAACTTGCCTCAATAGTCAAGCTTAATCGATTATAAATAACTGATACTAGGGGCTGTTGCCATTTCACATGGGTAACCAAATGAAAGCGCAAGCCAAAGCGATGACGCTTTCAAAATTGCGTTTTAATTTGTCATAACGAGTGGCAACGGCCCTGAAATGCTTGAGCCTCGC
>JAQTYP010000417.1 GCA_028688235.1 Methylomonas sp. | reverse complement strand
TTGCGACAAATGGGTTCGAGCCAGAAGGGTATTTTCACCGGCAGGATGCGCCATGGCTTCGGTCAATATTTTATGGGTACCGGCATAAGGTACATGACGGCATCTGCAATTTTTCGGATGATGCATCCGCCGTACATCCTTGGCGGACTGGCAATGTGGTGGGGTTATGTAAAAAGCTTGTTGCAGCGGCAGCCTAGGTTTGATGATCCGCTTTTGGTGGATTTCATCAGAAAATATCAATGGCAATGTTTGCTAAAAGGAAAAAATGTCGCTACGGCTGAACTTGATAAACAGCAAGAACAGGTGTGGTACGCCCGTCAAATATCCGGTTAAAGCCGTTCTTATAAAGGATGATGATTTGAAGATTGCTTACTTGGCGCCGGAAATACCGGCGCTGTCAGCCACGTTTGTCTATAACGAAATATTGGCTTTGCTCGAGTTGGGCTACCAGGTTTTGCCCATATCCGTGCTCAAGCCTTTGCATGAGGCTAGCGATCCGCAACTTGCCGAATTGAAGCGGCAGGTCGTGCAACTATACGCGACTCCCAAGCTTAGCGCGCTGGCGAGTCATGCACTAATGCTGTGTAAACATCCTGCCAGATATCTTTCTTCTTTTGGCTGGCTCATGCGGGATCTGCGCGCGGTCGGCGTCGGCACCCGCACCAGTTTTGGCTTGGTTTACCGGTTCTTTTTTGCCGGACATTTAGCCCGGTTAATCGAGCGTAATCAGGTTCAGCATCTGCATGTGCACTTCGCGCATGTTCCCACGGATATTGCCATGTACGCGGCGCATATCGTTGGGATAGGGTTTAGTGTGACCGCACATGCGAACGATATTTTTGAGCGTGGTTGGTTGTTGCCGGAGAAAGTGGCACGGTCAGTTTTTTTTGCGACGATTTCAGAATTCAATAAACGCTATTTAATCGAAAAAAAGCAAGTTAAGCCGGAAAAGGTTACGGTGGTGCGTTGCGGCGTGGAAACACGCCATTTGACGCCCAAGCCATTCGGTTATCTGACGTTCCCGCTGACGATTGGTGTGCTGGGGCGCTTGGTTGAGAAAAAAGGTATCGATACCCTTATCGATGCGGTGGCATTGCTGGTCGAGCAAGGCGTTGCCGTCGATCTGAAAATCGCAGGTTCCGGGCCTTTGCAGGATAGCCTGATGCAAAAAGTCGAAGCATTGCAGCTAGACGATCGGGTCGCATTTTTGGGAGCATTGCCGTACAGCGAAATGCCGCGGTTTTTGACGTCGCTGGATTTGTTTGTGTTGCCTTGTAAAAAAGATAGTCACGGCGATATGGATGGCATACCTGTGGTGTTAATGGAAGCGATGAGACTCGGTGTGCCGGTCATTTCAAGCGTGATATCGGGGATTCCCGAATTGGTGGTTGATCACGTGACCGGGTTGCTGACTCAGCCGGATGATGCGAGCGAATTAGCGCGAGTCATCCTCAATCTATGCGGCAATCGTGAATTACAAGAACAAATCACGCACAAAGCCGCAATGAAAGTCGAGCAGGAATTTTCTCTACAGGCCAACGTTCAGCGTCTCGAACATTTGTTTAAATCAGCCATTTAGTGTTTAGCTTGGATGACGTATATGGAGTCCAGGGTGCAAGTGGGCGCAGTCACACGGATTCCATTGTCTTGCATCCGGGCTACGCTGGCTGACCGTTTGTTAATTTGAGTGCATCAACGAAAATTTTGGATAATATTTAATGATGATTTCCGCTGAAGAAGCCGATTGGTCACGAGAGAAAAAAAACTTTTTTGCCTGGCAACCATCCCGTTCCTTGTTGGCCAGTATCAGAAGCTATCAACGCCATGCTGGTAAAAAGAATCCCTGGCATACTTTTTTAAAAAAAAATTGCCATATTGCGCCACCGTTTTTGGAGCGTGATTACCGGAGCGGATATACCACTGAATTGTGAAATTGGTGGTGGATTGCTATTGCCTCACCCGAATGGTGTAGTAATTAATCCCGGAGCGAAGATAGGACCCAATTGTTTGATTTTTCAACAAGTCACCATTGGCACGCGGCATGGGAAAAAACCTTCCAAAATCGGTGGGCATGTGGATATCGGAGCCGGAGCGAAGATATTGGGTAATGTCGTTGTTGGTGATCACGCTTGCATTGGCGCAAACGCGGTAGTACTGCAAGATGTACCTGCCGGAGCAACCGCTGTTGGCATTCCTGCCAAGATCGTAAAAAGCAGACTGGAATAAGGCATGTTTCTGGCCAAATACCGTCGGAGTACGCAGCCTGGATAAAGTTTACGGAATCCAAGGTACAAGTTGGCACAATTTCTCGGAGTCCATTACACCGTGTGGGTAAAGACCAACAGGTGTTAGCTGCCGAGGCGAGTGGGAGTTGCCTGCCGCTGGCCTCATGATCGTAAGTCCAAATTCGTTTTATCGATGGCAAGGTGATTAATATCAGTCTCACGGCAAAAGCATTACAAATGGTTTCGACGATTTTTATCGGCTCGATGTTAATGCTGTCCGCTTGCGAGGTGGAGAAGCCCGATCGCTATCTCGAAGAAGGCAAGGCATTGTTTAACAGCGGAGACCTGGATGGTG
Organism: Methylomonas sp.; assembly: GCA_028688235.1. Classification (GTDB taxonomy): domain Bacteria; phylum Pseudomonadota; class Gammaproteobacteria; order Methylococcales; family Methylomonadaceae; genus Methylomonas. Next base: position 981 of record JAQTYP010000417.1, on the reverse strand, counting down.
CTCGATTGCAGTATCGGAATGCGCTGCAACTTGATCCCAAGCTGGCTGAAGCCTATTTTGGGCTGGCGTTGATAGAGGAACGACAGCACAATTGGCTGGAGATGGCGGATAAACTGTTGGCAACGGTCGCCGCCGATCCCGCGCATTTACCCGGTCAAATCCGCTTGGGGCGGCTATACCTTCTTAGCGGGCAGTTGGACAAAGCCGATCGACAAGCCAAGATCGCAGTACAGCTCGATTCCCATAGTCTCGACGCAGCGCTATTGGCTGCCGAGATTGAGTTTGGCCGCGGCAACACGGCGGGCCTGTTGAATCGGGTCGAAGAACTATTGGAAAAGCGGCCCAATTTAGCCGGCGCCGTCGGCTTGAAGGCGCGTATGCTGGCGGCCGGCGGAAAGTACGACGAAGCATTGGCCCTGTTGGCGGCAGGCATCGAACAAAACCCAGGCATGCGTGACCTGTGGTTGCTGAAGATTCGCCTGGAAATCGATGACCACCGATTCGAGCAAGCGGTTCATGATTACGAGGCGGTGATCGCCCAGACTCCCGAAGCTGATTTGTATGGCGCTTATGCGGATTTGCTGAATCAAATAGGGCGTCGACACGACGCTGAATCGGTCTTGAAACAAGCCGTCGATAGAATGCCCGGAAACGACGCGTTGAAATTCCGCCTTGCCGATTATTACCTTGCAAATCGCAGGTTGCAGGAGGCCGAATCCGTTTTGCGGAAAATAGCCGACGATGCGGCGGGACCTAGTGAGCAAGCGCTCGCCAGGATCAAACTCGCCCAGAGTGCATTGCTGCAACACAACAGAGTCAGGGTTCTGCAATTGGCCGAAGAGGTCCTGGCGCTGGACGCGGCTAATGTAGAGGCCTTGCTGCTGCGGGCTGGCATGCGGCTTGACAAAGGCGATGCCGAAGGCGCGGTCGCCGACTTGCGCATTGTTTTACGAGAAAGGCCGGAATCAGAACAGGCGCTAT
>JAQTYP010000416.1 GCA_028688235.1 Methylomonas sp. | reverse complement strand
CTATACCGGCCAATACGAACGGGATACTGAGCAACTGGCCGGTCGTTAGAGCTACGCCGGTGGCGTACATAGCCTGCTCGGTTTTGAAATATTCCAAAAAAAACCGCACGCTGAACAACATGCTCAAAAAGCAGCCGAACACGAATCCCGGCTTATCTCCTTGTTTCTTGTAAATCAGCAGCGAGACGCCGTAGATCACCAGATAACAACAGGCTTCGTATAGTTGTACCGGATGACGCGGCAAAGGGTCGACCCGAGCAAAGATCACACCCCATGGTTCTTGAGTAGGAATACCTAAAATTTCGGAATTGAAGAAATTGCCGATACGGATCAAAGCACCGGCCAAAGCGGTCGGTATGCTGACTCTATCCAACAACCAGAAATAACCGTCGCCGAACTTACGCCTATACAGATACAACGCCAATATGATCCCCAGCGTCGCGCCGTGACTGGCCAAGCCGCCTTCCCAAATCGCCAGAATTTTTATCGGATGCGACAGATAATAAGCGGGATCGTACAACAAGGTATGACCCAAACGGGCGCCAACGATGGTCGCCACCACCATATACCATAACAAGGTATCCAATTCCTCGACGTTCTTGCCCTCGCGCTGATAGAACCATTGCATGGTCATAAAACTGCCGACGAAGCCTAACGCAAACATCAGGCCGTACCACCTGATTTTCAGAAAGCCGAAGTCGAAGAGAATGGGGTCTATATTCCAGATTAAGTGTTGCATCGAAAAACAAAAGTGGCGTTGGATAGCAACAGGGTACAAGGTTCAGACGCATGCGGCAAATACAGATTCAGTCCATTTCTATACGATAGTCAGCGTTCCGTTCCAAAGACAGACCGAATGTCCCACAAGTCCCCGTAAAGGAACAATCAAAACGGGACAAAGGTTCTTAATATCAAATAGTCGTTAGGCAAACGCCCCGTCACGTCGAATTCGTGCAGCCATTTCAACGAAAACATGACGTCCCGCTCTGCAATCTTGGGTACATACATCACGCCCAAGCCTATCGTCGAAGCCGCGCTGTAAGGATTGTTTGCCGTGCCGTCCGGCGAGCGGTCGGCGTTGAGTTGGCGGTAATGGGAACCGCCAACGCCCACTCCCAAACCGTTGTCGAAATAATGTCCGAGGAAGTAGTCGAAATGCAATTCGTCGCCGCTGCTGTAATGCGTCGCCGGGTTTTCGGTATTGTTCATAAGGCCCAGCGTGAAATTAAATTCGTTTCCGCCCGGCAAGCTGGCCGTGAACAGCAGGTTATGATCGAAGGTCCAGACGTTGCGCCCAATGTTGAAGCCGTCTATTTCGTAGTAGCCTGTCGGCGCGACTATGCCTTCGAAAACCGCTATCGAAAACTTGTCGAATTTCCATCCCAATCCTCCCGGCATCAAATAAGCGTCGCCGACACCCATCCTCCCGTGATTATTCGGACCGCTACTATCCCAAATCCCGTAAAAGGCCGGGAAAAATCCGGCAAAATAACGGCCGCCCAAAACCTCGAAATCGGTAATCTGCTCGATACTCGGCATTTCCAGTAACGTGGTCGTATGCCCATCACGACTACGATAGGCCGTTAGGAAATTATAAAAATATGTCCCGGCATCGGGCATCACAGCCATGCCGAAATCACCGTAAAAACCCGGCAAATAGTTGCTGCCTCCGCCTTCCGTGGCGGATAAGGGCTTGTAGAATAAAAGACCTGCAAGCAAGACAAAACTTTTACTCAATCTTTTAGACCTCATTAGCCCTCCGAGTTTACGCACAAAACCTGTGGCAATTATTGTCGAAATCGACAAAAAATGGGGCGGAAAAATGCAATAGCCTATTCGCATGTCCAAACCGTCTCAGAAAATCTCTGGCAGATCGAGAGCTGAATTCCAGTCTCCGCGGCTTTTCAGCATATAGGCTACTTACTGGTCAAGCGAGCCTTGTGACAAAACACGACACCATCAAGCTTTAATACGCATTCGGATCACGAAAAACCTGAAAAAAGGTTAGAAAGATAATTTTGACATCCAGCAACAGACTCCAATTCTGGATATAGTGCAAGTCGTAGGAGACGCGGCGTTCCATCTTGTCCAGAGTATCCGTTTCCCCTCTGCAGCCGCTGACTTGAGCCAATCCGGTGATACCAGGCTTAACTTTATGTCTGAGCATATAGCGGGAAATCTCCTTTCTATACTGCTCGTTGTGGGAAACCGCATGCGGCCTAGGGCCGACTATGGACATACGCCCTTGTAAAACATTAATAAATTGCGGCAACTCGTCCAAGGAGTATTTGCGCAAAAATGCGCCGTAAGGCTTGATTCTTGGATCGTTGCGAGTGGCTTGTTTGACGTCGGCCCCATTCTCGCACACCGTCATCGTTCTAAATTTCCAAACCTCGATAGACGAACCGTCTGCACCATAGCGTTTTTGCTTGAAGATAATAGGCCCCCGCGAACTCAATTTAACACCGATCGCGATAAACAACATCGGCAACGCTATTAAGCACAGGATGAAAGCCGACAGCACTATGTCCTCGACGCGTTTGAGCATGCCATCCAGCGGCTCCTGATCGAAGGGCGAACCGTAAACACTGAAGCACGGAACGCCTTGCATCATCACGCAACGCGAACTCACCAAATTAAAAGCAAACAGATCGGGCACGTAAAACACCGTAGCGGTGGTATCGCCCAATTTTTCCAATATATTGCGGACCCTGTGTTCCGCCGCCATCGGCAAGGCTACGAAAATGGCTTCCACTTTACCGGATCGTGCATCTCTATACAGCCGTTCGAGATCGCCAAGATAACCATGTTCGGTACAATTAAGACGCCTGCCTTCTTCCAACTTACGATCGTCGTAATACCCGGTAAACCGATAACCCAGAGCAGGCATAGAGATGAAGGCTTCCGTCAAACGCTGCCCCAAGGCATTAGCGCCGACTATACCAACGGCCATGGTTTGGGAATCCGCGGGGCGAGCCACGCGCACCGTATAATGGTATATGGCATGAAACAGCAGCAGTGATGACAGCGCCGTGACAGACCAAATGCCTATGGTCAACCGAGAGGTGTCGACTACAGCCCTGGTAAAAAAGAAAAACAACAGCAAGGTCGCAAGCGTCAACATCCATGAGCTGGCGATTCTAAATAGTTGATTGGAAAGCAGCACGCCACGCCAACTGTAATAAACCTCGTTGTACTCGGCAAAAAATTGAAACAACAACAGGCCGCTATATCCATAACTCAGGTATAGATCGTTCCAGTCGTATTCGCCCGGCCAATACTGTTTGAGCACCGCGATCGTCAGCCACAAGGACAGCAGCACAATACAACTATCGACCACCCGCACCAGCGCTTGTTGTTTGGTAATGTGCGGACGAACGAATGCGGAAGGCTTGGCCGGCATAGCGCCGTGATTTTGCTTGAAAACCCGGTTATTGGACAAATGGCTGGACATGCTAAGTATTTTTATTAAAAGTTCTTATGACAGTGATATCGAGATCAAGAGAATTAGAAATTTCGTCAAAAACGGCCCATACTCGCCGAGCCGACAAATTTTCATGC
>JAQTYP010000415.1 GCA_028688235.1 Methylomonas sp. | reverse complement strand
TGGCCTTGGGCGCTGAATAAATCGGGAAAAGCCTTGATGCCCGCATCCCGTCGAGAGGCCCATGCGTTGCTCAAACAATCGCTCGACGAAGGCAATCGTCTGATCGATGTCGGGTTGATGCAAATCAATTGGCGTTGGCATGGCCATAGAGTCAGCACGCCTGCGCAATTGCTGGATCCGATGATCAATGTACAAATCGGTGCCGAACTGTTGGCCACAGCGATTCGATCGGCTCCGCACGATTTGGCCTTAGGCATTGGCCGCTACTATAGTTGGAACAATGTGGAAGCCGCTGTCGCCTACGGACAAAGCGTCATGGCCATAGCCGACCACGTCAGGCAGGTGATTTGATATGGAGGAAAGTCTCTATCAACTGCAATTGGATTATTTGATGTTGGCACGGGAAATGGTATTGGCCGGCCAGGAACAAAAAGCCCTGTTTAGCTTGGGCTTGACGCCAGAAGCCGTAGGCATTCTGAAAAAATTACCCGCCCAGAAGATCCGAGAAATCGCCCGGCGCGAATGCGTGGCGTTTACCCCGCGTTTCAACGCCAGCTATTGGAGTCGCTATCTGCTCAGCGAACCACCAGTGGATGACAAACAGGCTTGTGAATACCTGGCGCGTGACTTGCTCATGGTAATCAGTGGCTCAGGTAATACCGCATGAGCAGTTGGTATACCTACGAAGACCGGCTCAGGGATCATTATCTCGCCTATCAATTGCTGAAGCGCAATCTGAGAACGTCGTTCGTCAAGGAGCAGATCAAAACCATTAGCCAGCACGAACTCAAGAATATCCACTATGCCATTCATCTTCATAGACCACCGTCCGGACAACGACCGATCGTTTCAACCATTCCGTCATCCCGCGAATCGTTCTTATACCTGACTTTATTCCTGTCGATTTACCAAGCTGTCAGTCAAGTCAACATCCAATCGCAATTTGATGTGCAAGCCATCCTATTTGCCTGGGACTATTTCCAGAAAACCTTCAAAGAGCATATCGCCGTCGAAAGACCCTATGGCAAAATCCGGCCGGCCAATTTCAATGAAGCCTGGATATTGGCGCAAGGCCTGCGCAAGGGTGAGGTTGCCTTGAAATATTGCCCCCGTTGTCGGCATAACTATTTGGTTATCTATCAGAGCAAATTTTTGCCGGTTTGCCAGTTATGCGACCGAGAAGAAGCAAAAAATCATGGTTCCGATAACATAGTGCCAAGGTTGAAGTAAATCCGATCTTTGGAATTGCATTTCAGAAAACCGCCCTGTATGCCAGAAAAATCAAGGATTATCATCGAGAGGGACGTCTCCATACCGGACAGTCAAAAGTTGTAATTCAACGAGAGGATTTCAGTCGCTATCGACCCCTTGCTGCCAGTCACCGATGTCAGTCAGCTATGTCCGCAATCCTTCATTTAGTCGCCATTCCCTATTCAAATCAAACGGCGTAGCGGCTGTATAAAGGTCCTGTTGCCCAACGGTGAAACGACAAAACCCAAAGCATGGTATAGAAGACCCCTCCGCTGCAATTGGCGTTGGCCCGTACCAAATGTCGCCCAAAGAAATGAGTTTCTTGGCCAACAGGCTGTCACGCAAAATTCAATTTGCTATCGGTGTACATGATCGTGGTTGGGTTTACGCGAAATGATCGCGAGCATGGCGATAACAGAACAAATCGCTCCGGCGATGGTAAAGGTCAACGGTGCTCCAAAACTGCTCACACCGTATCCGATGGCAGGATAAGTGATTAGCCAAAACATATGCGTCAGCGCGAAATGTGCGGCATAAGCCTTCCCTCGATCAGTTTTTTGTGTATGTTCGGCCAGTAAGGTTGAAGAAGACAATGCGATGAGCGCCTGCCCCACGCCATTCAACAGCCATAGCCCGACGAACAACAAGAATGGCGGCTGCTTCATACCCGGTAACAGTATCAACCCCAAGACCACGCCACCTGTCAGCAAAGCACGTTCAGTCCATTGATGGCGTCGACCATGCAGTTCAGAAGGTCCTTTAGCGCTTGACTCGTAACGCCCCGTAGCCCATCCCAAAAACAGCGCGGTGACCGTGGAACCAAGGCCCAACCCTGACATCGCCAACACAAATTCATTTTCACCCAGCATCAATACATCTTTGACATACACCACCGTCGCCACGATCGCCGCCGCCCCAGCAATCGCTTCAACCAAATTCAACAACAATGCCCGTCGCAAAACAGCCTGATGAAGCAATATCCGGGTGCCATAGGTCAATTCACCCAGAAAGGTTCTGAACGAAAACTGAATACTCGGTTTGGATACATGCGGCAACACGCTGGCGGTGACTAGAGCGGCAGAAGCTAAATAGGTGGCGGCATCAAACCAAAACAACCAGTTCAAGCCTAGTAGAGTAACCAGTAACCCAGCGACAGCAGGGCCTAAAACGGCTTCCATATCGACCGCTATCCGTGAAAGCGATAGCGCTTTGACATACTGATCGCTGCCAACCACTTCTGGAAGAGTGGAATCATAGGTAGGCGTGAAAAAAGCTGACGCAGCGTTAATCAAAAATATCATCAGATAGACTTGCCATACGCTGTGTACAAACGGAAATAACGCCATCAAAACGACGCGAACGAGGTCGGCTAAAATCAACAACAGTTTGCGGTTCGTGCGATCTGCCAGCACCCCTGCCGGCTGGGAAAACAGTAAAAACGCCAGGATGCGTAACATCAAGGCATTACCTATCACAGTCGCTGCCGAACTGCCGCCCACCAATTGATGGGCGAATAGTGCTAACCCAACCGTCGTGGCCCCGCTACCCGCGAGCGATATAAGCTGGGCGGAAAAGAGTAAGCTGAAATTTCGATTGCGAAAAAGTGATGGCGAAGACTGTGGCGGTTGACTCATGCTTTTCAGATAAATGGAGATGATTTCCTATGAACTGTCCAATCCTCCCTTTTACTATTCGTCTATGCGGAAGAAGGCGGCCAGTTATGTGTTTCGCTCTGGCAATGGCGACACCATGCAAAGAGTGCATCGTAAAGTACCAAACCTTGTTTGAGCATGTCGTGATCATTATTGAAAATGTGGGATAGGCCCAGCGATATAGCATATAGCCCTGACGATTCGGGTGTCAGATTCAGTCTCGATGTGTCTGCGCCTCGCACAATGCTTGCCAGCTGTTGTAAGGCAGGATCATCCAGTCCGTACCGACTCAAAAAGGCATCGAAACTGCATAGTTCCCCGACATGTGAAAGTTCGGCGCCAGGAATGTCATAAGGAATAGCGCCTGTTTCCTCTGCTACTCGAAATACCTGATCGGCAGTGACGTAAACAAATTCAGCATCTTTATCTATGAAGCGGGCAATTAGCCAAGGGCAGGCAATTCGATCAATTTTTGGCCGTTCACGGGTGATCCATTGCATGGGTATTTCCTCAAGTTTTCGATTGAGCATCTAGCGCGGCTTTAAAGGCGTTGGCCAGATCACTGGCTATGCCTTCACCCCAGTAGTGCAGAAAAACAATCCTCGGGGATTCGCCGACCATGTGATTGTGTATCGTGGTAATGGCGATACCCGCACCGCGCAAAGCTTTCA
>JAQTYP010000414.1 GCA_028688235.1 Methylomonas sp. | reverse complement strand
ATTGGACACGCTATTCAATCCTTGCTTGTCAATAAGACATTGAGCGAACTCCGGCGTTTCGGTCCAGCCGCATTGACCGGAAGCTTGTCGTTCGCAAACGGTTGTCTTGTAACAAGCATACTCTTCCTTGTACTCGCAGGTAGTGGCAATGGGTTCGGCGCTTGCTTCGCCGCAGATCTGCCCGCTGCAGCCCGATACGATACATCCACCTAGCGGAAGGAGATTGTCCTTGGCAAGTCCGTTATCCTTGGTTAATGTAAAGCTTCCGACATAATCACCGCCGTTAATGCTGTATTCGTAATTTCCGGCCGCCAAGTCATAAACGGACAAGGGAATATGTTTATCAAAAGCGGTGACATTCGCTGTGCAGGCATAGGTGCCTATGGGTAAATCGGGATATTGGGCATGGGCGGTTATTTCGAAGCGATTGTTAACAAGGCGTTGATGAATATCACCTAAACTGAGACAGCCACCTACCCAGCCTTTAATGTTTAAAAACACCTGGACAGGGAATGAATCCGTAATAATGAGTTTAGCTTCCGTTATCGGGGCTTTTTCCAAGGGATATTGATTGGCTGTTTTAAAACTTAATAGCTCCCAGATGCCTTGTTCATTATGTTTGAATATCGCGTTTAGAAAATTCCCAGGCTGGTCTGGCGTGTCGATGCGCGGAATCGTCAGGGTTCCATTTTGGTAGGTCGGGTAACTTTCTGGATTGTCATCCATCGATTCCGCAAAGGCAAAGCCAATGGATAAGCAAAAGATCGTTATGACTAAATATAAAGTATTGCGTAAGTGCATGAGAACCTCCTTTTTTAAGAGCGAAGTAAATGGGGAACTTTTGATTTTGCCGCTGATTATACTCGTTACCGTATTACACATGCCGCTGTTTCCGCGTTCTTGTTATTGTCTCCGAGTCCGCGTAGGTACGATTAGCGCAGCGTAATCGTACGAATGCTGGGGAAGCATTGAATCGACATGTCTCCGATTACGCTACGCTAATCGGAGCTACGTAATTGCCTGGATCGACAAGCCCATGTAAAACCACCTCTCCACCCCTTATAATGCCCAGCTTTTTTACGATCTTTACCGCCCCATGTCCGTCCATGACACCCTGAAACAACTCGCCAAAAATCTCCACGACTGCATGAGTACCGACCGCCACGGTTTGAAGCGGCAACTGGATCGACTGCGCGGCGAGGCGGGGAAGGGCAAGGATGTGGCGGGGCAAGTTCAGCAGTTGACCGACAAGATCGAGCGTTCGGTCAGTCGTTGCAACCAGCGCCGGGCTTCGGTGCCGGTGATTAACTATCCGGATTTGCCGGTCAGCGGCAAGAAGGACGAGATCGCAGAACTCATCAAAAACAATCAGGTCACCATCGTCTGCGGCGAGACCGGTTCCGGCAAGACCACGCAGTTACCGAAGATTTGTCTGGATATAGGCCGGGGCATTAGCGGCATGATAGGCCATACCCAGCCCAGAAGGATAGCCGCGCGCACCGTCGCCGACCGCATCGCCGAGGAATTGGGTCAGGCGATCGGCAACACGGTCGGTTACAAGGTGAGGTTTCACGACCAGACCGCGCCGAATTCGCTGGTCAAGCTGATGACCGACGGTATCTTGCTGGCCGAGACCCAGAACGACCGCTATTTGAACCAGTACGACACGCTGATCATCGACGAGGCTCACGAGCGCAGCCTGAACATCGACTTTTTGCTGGGCTATCTGCGCTGGTTGCTGCCGAAGCGGCCGGATTTGAAGGTGGTGATTACCTCGGCGACCATAGACCCGGAGCGCTTCGCCAAGCATTTTAACGGCGCGCCGATTGTCAACGTTTCCGGCCGCACCTATCCGGTCGACATCCGCTATCGGCCGATCGAATTAATCGAGGAAGACGACGAAACCTCCGCCGACTTGCAGCAAGCGATTCTGGATGCCGTCGACGAGCTGTATCGGGATTTGCGCGGCGACATCTTGATCTTCCTAAGCGGCGAGCACGAGATACGCGAGACTACCGAATCCTTGCGCAAGTCGAATAACAATGGCCGCTATGAGGTGTTGCCGCTGTATTCCAAGCTCAGCGTTGCTGAGCAAGAGCGGGTGTTCAAGCCTAGCGGCAACAAGCCGCGTATCGTGCTGGCAACGAACGTTGCAGAAACTTCGTTGACCGTTCCCGGCATTCGTTGCGTGATCGATTCCGGCCACGCCCGCATCAGCCGCTACAGCGCCCGTAGCAAAATTCAACGGCTGCCGATTGAGCGCATCTCGCAGGCCAGCGCCAACCAAAGGGCAGGGCGTTGCGGACGGGTCGCCGAGGGCATCTGCATTCGCTTGTATTCCAAAGAGGATTATCTGGCGCGGCCGGAATTCACCGATCCCGAGATACTGCGCACCAATCTGTCGTCGGTGATCTTGCAGATGGCGGCCTTGACGCTCGGCGACATCGAGGAATTTCCGTTCGTCGAGCCGCCCGACGAAAAAATGGTGCGTGACGGCAAGACCTCGTTGTTCGAAGTCGATGCGCTGGACAAGCAAGGCCAGTTGACCGACACCGGCCGGCAGTTGGCGAAGATTCCGACCGACCCGAAACTGGCGCGCATGCTGCTCGCGGCCGCGCAACTGGGTTCGCTGCACGAGGTGGCGATTATCGTCTCGGCCTTGAGCATCCAAGACCCACGCGACAAGCCGGCCGACAAGCTGCCGCAGGCCGAAGCCAAACACGCCCAGTTCAAGGCCGAGGATTCCGACTTTCTGACCCTGCTGAATCTGTGGAACGCCTACGAGGAACAGAAGAAACACCTGACCAACAGCAAGTTGCGCAAATACTGCCAGGACAATTTCTTGTCCTACATCAGGATGCGCGAATGGTACGACATTCACGCCCAGATCATGCAGGTGGCGCGTGGGGATTTACAGCTCAAGACCAGCGGCAATCCGGCCAATTACGAGCAGATACACATGGCGCTGCTGCCAGGGCTCTTGTCCAACATCGGCTTTCGCCACGAGCAATACGAGTATTTGGGCGCACGCGGCCTGAAGTTTTTCATCTTCCCTGGCTCCGGCCAGCACAAGGCGCGGCCGAAGTGGATCATGGCCGCCGAACAGGTCGAAACCAGCAAGGTCTACGCCCGCACCGTCGCCAAGATCGAACCGGAATGGATAGAAGCCTGCGCCCAGCATCTGGTCAAACGCAATTACTACGACCCGCATTGGGAGAAGAACGCCGGCCGCTGCGGTGTCTATGAGCGCACGCTGCTGTACGGCTTGACCTTGCAGGCCAAGCGCAAAGTGCCCTACGAAAACGTCGATCCGAAAGCGGCGCGAGAGATGTTCATCCGCCATGCCTTGGTGAATCAGGACTACCATTCCAACGCACCGTTTTTCAAGGCCAACGAAAAACTGCTGGAGGAGGTGGGTTACATTCAGCACAAGGGCCGCCGTGTCGATTTGATCGAGGACGAGGAATGGTTGTACCAGTTTTACGATAAGAAGCTGCCGGTCGAGATCGTCAGCGGCATCGCGCTCGATCAGTGGCGCAAGAAGGTCGAGCGCGACAATCCGCTTATCCTGTTCC
>JAQTYP010000022.1 GCA_028688235.1 Methylomonas sp. | reverse complement strand
GGGGGGGGGGGGGGGAGATACCACCATGGCTGCACAGAGTTTTTCAATGTTGCCAGCAATTCTTGATGCTGCGCCGCGATCGAGACGCCCCCGTCCGGGCCTTGACGGGCCGCCTGATAAACGGCGTCGATGAGTGAGTTCAAAATGGCCCGCACCTTAAGAAGCTGTCTTGCAAAACAAAATTTATTAAGATCAACCAATTTTGACTACAAGCTAAAAATAACTTTTGCGAAATGTGTCTAATCTTTTTCAAGACAGCTTCTTTATGATCGATTGCTACGACAGGCTTCCGCCGCCGTCAATCACAATCTATTTTCAAAGACCTTATTTTATTGCGAAAATTGAAATCGCTAAGATCGTGGATGACCGAGTTTTCGTCGAATATCAGCTCGGCGTCTTCTTTGGCATCTTGCTCGGTAAGCCCCAACGCGTTCAAAAGCTCAGGATATTTGCCCATTTCCTTTAACGTCAACTTAAAATTGATATTTTCGAAAACGGTCACCTTGGCCTTAGGTCCGACTTTCAGACTACCGATACGCTTTTCCCAATTTTTGCCTTGGACGCTATGCAAGTTATCGAGCTGAATAGGCCCTTCCAGACGAAAATGCTCGCCGCTGTACTGACTGTTTTGGAAAAATTCCGCCCAACAGTCTTTATCTTTCGCATAGCTTACGGAGTTAGAGCCTAATACGAAGACGGCCGCTGCCGTTATTTTAATAGCTCCCAATACCAATTTAATTCGGCTCATAGTGATTCTCCTCTACATAAATGGATGGGTTTGACTTACGCCAAGTCGATTGGGGAGCCCCCCCCCTAACAACGGCCATTAGTACTACTTAGCCGACTGATATGCAAGCACTATTACCAAGCCAATAGTTGATATGACGGCATTTGTGTATAAAGGTTGACGCATGAACAATTTGGGTTCTTCCGTATTTCGCGTAGCAACAGGGTAAAGAGCCTGATTCCTTTAGGGCAAGAAATAGCAACACCGACGAATTGGCGAGGAAAAACAGCATGAGCCCCACGACAGCCATCCTGCCCGTCGCTGCGCTCCTCGTTACGTTCTATAGGGCACTAGGCGTTTCGGCTAATTTCCGAAGAAATCTGCATCACAATAACAATAATTCCGACGCAACCCGCTTGATAAACAATTCGCGGTAGGTTTCGGATTTTCTGACTTGCAGGCTTTCCATCGGATTGTAGTCGTCGGTAATCACGATGCCGCCGTCTTCGCTTAACGCGTATTCGTGATCAATTAGCCATTGCGCGCGCGGATCGTGGCTGCCCTGATCCAACGCCACAGCCTGATTCGAAGCCAGGAAGATGAAGTCGGTCATTTCGGTTTTTTCGGTAACGAACACGCGCACATGCGGCAGCACCTGTTTCAGGGTTTTGTAAACAGAGGCAACGGCTGCCGTACCCTCGCCGCGGGTAAAACCGACATAGTTCAGCGCCAGCATGCCATCGTCCTTCAATAGTCTCCGCAAATCTTGCAACATTTCCACCGTCAGCAGATGCGTGGGCTCGGAACCGCCGGTAAAGCAATCGTGTACGATGAAATCGTAGCGTTTGTCGAGATGCTTGACCTCGTAACGAGCGTCGCCGACGATGAATTGGCCTGTCGGTTTGAAATCGAAATACTGCAATGAAGCATCGGCGACGACAGGATCGATTTCTATCGTATCGGTAATCAACCCTTTAGCCTTCAATTCGCGGGCAATATGGCCGCCGCCCAATCCTATCACTAACGCGTCGCTGGCAGCGGGCCGCAACACCGGCAGCGAACCTATGATGAGCTGGTATCCCAACAAGGTCTGACCGTTAGTCAAGCGCGTGGCGCTCAGAACCGAAGCGTCGGACAGCAGCAGGCGTATGCCTTCGGCCCTGTTATCCACCACCCTGACCCAACCGTAAATGCTCTCCGCCTCGTGCAACACGGTAAAGCCCGTGTCCGCTGTTTGCGGCCGGGCATATCCGTTGGCGCTCAACAGCGTGCTAAGAACCGCGAGCGCCATCACCGGCGTGACCGCCGCTGCCGAAGTGAACGCCCGTTTGTCGCTGAGTATCAGGACTATGCCGAGCAATACCAAGACGATGCCCAAACTGAAAATGATGCCGCGGGTTCCGAAAACCGGCAGCAATAAAAATCCCAACAACAAGGTGGCCGCTACGCTCCCCAGTGTACTGATCGCATAGACCGAACCCACCGTACTGCCGACATCGTCCAGCGTTTCGGTCGCCAGTTTGATCACGAACGGCCCGACCATGGCCAGCGCCGTCAGCGGTAACGTGAACAACAAAAATGCGCTGACGAAGGCGCCGCCGCGCATACCCAAAGGACTCGTTGCATTCAGCACCCAGCCGCTCAACAGCGGAATGGAACTGGTGGCCAGAGCCGCCAACAGGACTATATGAGCAAGGCGCAATTTAGGGTAACGGTCGGCTAAAAATCCCCCCATGTAGTAGCCCAAGGCCAAGGCGATCATCGTCACCGCGATCAAGGAGGACCAGATATAAAGACTGGCACCGTAAAACGGCGCAATGATGCGGGTACCCAACAGCTCCAAAATCATCACGGCACCACCGCAGAGTGTGACGGTGAATAGCAACAAAGATCTATTCAAAGTGGCAAGTTTGGAAGCGGGTAGCGTTTTGGATTTGGATTGTTTGGCCATAGAGAAAACAACAGGAATTTGAAACGGCAAATTTTGCCCATAAAAAAACCCCGAACCGGCTCCATTCCGTGTTTCGGGGTTACATGCGTCCTTGCTCAGGCTAATCCATTAACATCCTACGTTCTAAGCTCTCCGTTTCAAAACGTTTTTGCCCGTTTCCTTTAGGCCGTCCTTTTTCCTGGGTTTCGCAATTAAGCAGAGATTTTACGTCTGCCGCCTATGCCAATCAGCCCCGCCATTGCGGTTCCAAATAGCCAGACAGCGCCGGGTACGGGAACCGACGAAATGGCCAATTGGTAGCCCGCATGCGGACCGAAATTGCCGCTGCCTGAATACCCACCCAGCAGGATAGAATAAACCTGACCGGCTTGGGCGGTAAAAGTAACAGTGCTGTTGTCGGTATAACCGACAAATGTCAGCCCGACAGTACCCAGCGGATTATCCAATGTGGCCGGAGTGGTGTCATCTTCCGTGTAACCTATGTTCCAACCACCGTGATGCTCATAATTGCCGGCGGTAGTCATGCCACTGAATACGCTGATGCCGAAGATTTGCCAACCGTTGGGATCGACATTGCTGGCCGTCAAGGTGACAGTTTGGGTCACATTGGACTTGAATAAACCGACATCGGTATTGTGCCCCCAACCTTGCGAATCGGCGGCTTGGGTAAATTTTCCATCATTCCAGGCGCCTTTGGCGGTATCGATATCCGCAGCAACATCGTAGTCGTCTAGGGCATCGGCGGATGAAACGATCAACGACGCACCGGCCGAGTGTAGCTGAGCAGCCCAGTTTGCGACCGGACCGGCATAGCCAAATGGCGCATTGCCATCAGCCGTGCCGACCCAACTTCCGGGAGTCGACCAACCATCGGTACCACCCGCGCCGTAGGCGGAACCGGCATTATCAGTGTTGTACATCACGTGCGCAGACGCCGCCGAAGACGCGCCCAAACCCAATACCCCAGTCAAAGCCAAACCCAAGGCTAGAGATAATTTATTTTTTTCCATGACTTAACCCATAAAGATTAGTTATGCTCAACCCTCAAGCAAAAAAGACAGGTTGAGCGAAAAACGAAAGAATTTGGCAATCCCTTGCCGAAATTAGCGTCCTGTTTGCCGGTATACTACATTACCGTCTTAAGCAATTTTCTTGCGACGACCGAATCCAATCAGACCCGCTACAGCTGAGCCGAACAACCAAGCCGCTCCCGGAACCGGAACCGGTTGAACGCTCAAGGAGGCTTGAATTGCGTAAGAACCTAAGTGATCACCAACATCGGCGTCTATTACGGTACCGGTAGCACCGAATGCACCGCCGGTTCCAAGACTGTAATCACCAGCAGTTAAAAAGAAATTAATCAATGTTTCGACGTTATCGGTACTGTTGTTAACGGCGGTTTTGAATTCCACAGTACCAACTGCTGCGCTATTGTTAGCCATGGTTGTATCGCCCAACGCATCCCAGCGACCATCTTTACCTGATGGGATGGGTAATGAAGCTGCGCTATCATACGCTCCAGCAGGGAACAAGCCTTTGTAGAGGGAAAAACCCACATCAGTGAGGTTTAAAGCAGGCGTCACATTAATCGAGGCGCCATTTTGGTTAACGCTTGCATAAGTTCCGGCGTTCAAACCGCTAACGGTAATGCTGACCAATGAATCTTCCGCCAGATTAAATTTAAACCAAGCGGCATGGTGGCTGTCGCCCCAATCCCCATCGGCCGCGTCAGACCAACCGATGTTGCTGGTCACGGCTCTAATCGATGGATTATTGACATTCAGGTTGTAGTAAGAAACATGCGCGAACACTTGGCCGGCAAACAAAAAGCTGGCTAGCGCCATTAAAGACAGTACGATTTTTTTCATTATTGATCCTCTTTACTGTTGACATTTATTGTTAACAGCAATGTCCAAGAGTACGATCCGATATCGATCACTCTCGCCCTCCCCATCACCAAAGGAGGCAGCCCGGCTGTCTTGATTTACGAGACCCGCGGCTTTCCGGCCCCGCCTCGCGGCGGGTGTGGCATAGTTTTCAGGTTAGAAACCTACTGCTCCCCAGTATCTCCCGCTTCTTCTCGTTTCAAACCCAAATGAACCTTGCCATTAAATACAATTTTTGCGCCATAATCACGGTAAATTAAAATTATCAATTAATTAAAACATTTCCTAATATAGGAATCACGACACCTCTTTATTGAACTATGTTAAATAATTCATAATGCCGCGTGATATGCCTCAATACCTGACACCGATTACGTCTTACCGCCAATATCAGCGGCAACAACAAGACGCATGTCAACCTGGAAAAATCACATCATCCACGAATAGGCTCGAACAGATCGCCAGCTTCGGATCAACACCCAAAAGGCGCACGAAATAAACTGGTCCGACACATCCTTGACTGAAGCGACGCCTGTCGCAATGGCGCCGCTCCGAACATCACTGAATAGATACAGGTTTAGTTTCACTGGAAACGTTTGGCGCATTCATCGATACGCCCGGAACATGAAGCTCAATTTGAAGCGGCGGCAAATACAGGACTACAATACGGCACGCCTTATGCTTATTGCTTAAACCATTTCAACCACATCCACGAGGAAAAAATATGCAAACAGACCGCAAACAACCGCTTTGGGTATTTTTAGCGCTATCCAGCATACAAACGCGGAAAGGCGCTTTGATATTGATTTGGAGCAGTTTTCTGTTTAGCTTGTATTGCATTCCCTGGAGTCTTTTTTATATCGACACACCTTGGGTGAGCGACCTGTTCCTGATCGAAGACTGGGAATGGTTTGCAATGATGTTGCCCATGACCTTGTGGTATTGGCTCAGTATGAAGTGGATGGATAAAAACGGAGGCTGGTATAAAGAATCGGCTGCGCAACGTATCGATTGATACCTTAAGCAATCTTGTTTGCGGGGGCTACACCCTCGTCGCGACGAGGGTACCCCCCACGAGACTTTCACAGCGATATTCCGACAGGCCGGCATTCGCTGGCCGATTCAAGCCTTATCGGTCGCTCAAAGCATTCAGATCGCGCCCGAGCAATTCGCTATCCCCAAGATTCAATTCCACAAGCCGGCGTAAATTCGTCATGCTGTCGATGTCGATATAGACACATTCGAATCCCGCCAATGCGCCGGCCCGATGAACCAAACGAAGCTTCATGCCGATAGTGACCTCTTCCGACAATTTCAGAGCCAGGGCATAAAGGCCGCCTGCCGTTTCAGCCAAAGACTGACCAAATTCGAGCAAACATCCTTTCAATGATATATCCACGATTCGGCAAGGCAAAGTAAGCCCATCGCCCAGCAAACTGGCTTCCGCACGATAAAAAATACGCTGAAAACGACGCTTTTCGTCAACAGATTCCTTCGACACAACGTTACTCCATAAAAAACTGCATGGGGGTTTTATCGACTTCGATGACATCGTTAGGCCGCAATAGCACTATCCTGTCGCCCAGGGGCTCCCGATTCAGGGCCAAACCGTCAGAGCCCTGCAGTGCCGACAAGTAGTAACCATCTTTACGCCGGGCAATAACAACGACACCAGCCCCTTCGCGTCCCAGTCTGGTCATGGCTTTCTTTAACGACAGGATACGCCCAATATGAGGACCATCCATGACTTGCAGCTTGCCCTCCAGAGGCTTGGCCGAATTTTCCTGCTTCTGGTTGAACACGCGCAAATCGACTTCGTCCGAAGACGGGATAGTCGTAAATTCGGCGGGCTGATGAAAAAACTCGGTCGTGTGATAGACAATGTAATGCTTGCCGACATTGATCACATCGTTGTTCTGAAGATTCCATTCCTTGCTAGCATGATTATTGATCAGCAACGGAAACTTTTCATTCAGTTGTTTAATAATACAAGTACCATCCTTGATCACCGCCACCGCATGCGCCGGAGCCACAGCCAAACTATCCACCACCAAGTCATTAGTCTCGTCACGGCCGATATGAACGATACCGGAGTCATAGATACCTGAAAATAGGGGCTTGTCTTTAAAGTAAACAGTAAATTTTGCCATCGCTGTGTTCTAAAAGTCCTTACGACCGGATTGTAGTATAGTCGCTAAAGGGAAGCTTGCCGATTTATCCAACATAAATTTCGATTTCAGCATAACTCCCGCGTGTTTGGACTAGAATTTCTATGACCGTCTAATATTTGATCCTTATCCAAGGTTCGACACCAAGCAATATTAGCCGAATGAATATACAGCAAACTCAATGCCACTAACATAGCAGAAAACCGGCGATGAACAACTCCTCACATCAAAACCCTTCGTTACTGTCGCAAAACATCTATATTACCGGCACCGGTTGTAATAGCGGCAAATCCATCATCATGCTGGCGATGATGGAAATGTTGACAGGCTACGCTGGGAAAATCGGTTTCTTTCGGCCGATTATCAACGCAGGCGCACAAAAGGATGATTTAATCGAATTCATTAGCTATCGTTATCAAACCGACCTCCCTTACGAAGCCATGTACGGTTGCAAGAGCGATCAGGCAAGGGAGTTAGTAGCGCAGGAACGCTACGATGAACTGCACACCCTTATCCTGAGCAAATACCGAGCTTTGAAAGCCCAATGCGATTTCGTGCTATGCATAGGCTCGGATTATCGTCACGGTGATTCGATATTCGAATTCGATTTCAACGCCGAAGTTGCGAATAATCTGGATTGTCGAATGATGCCGGTCATGCATGGGGCGGAGCAGGATAATATACAAATTTTGAATAGCCTTGCCCATCTGAAACAGACACTGCACGAGTATGACAGCGACGTCGTCGCCGTCGTCATCAACAGCGTCAACCGCAATCAGATCGAACCCTTACGCGCCTTGTTGAGCCACCCGAGCGACTTTCCCATTTATATCGTGCCTATCGATCTGTCGCTGGAAAAACCCTCTATGGGCAACATCGCCCATGCTCTGAATGCTAAAACCCTATCCAGCGACAAGAAAGCCTTGGGTCGTGAAATTTACCAATATAAGGTAGCCGCCATGTTGGTGCCGGATTTCCTCGACTACCTGGAAGCTGGGGATTTGATCATCACGCCCGGCGATCGCTCCGACATCATCCTGGCCAGCCTGATGGCCTATCATTCCACTAATTACCCGCAAATTGCCGGCCTGCTGCTGACCGGCAACCAGGAGCCCGAACCGCAAATCCGCCAACTGATAGCCGGCTTGGGCGATTTACCCTTTGCGGTGCTTGGCTCGGATACGGACACCTTCACCACGGCGATGCAGGTCAGCCAGATTCCCGCCCGTCTGCATTCGGCCGACGACAGAAAAATCGCCAAGGCGCTCGGCCTGGTGGAAAGCAGTATCGACATGAATGAACTGCGGCAGCGCCTATACAGTGGCATCACGCACAAAACGACGCCGTTGATGTTCGAGTACGATCTATTGCAACGAGCCAAGGCCAAGAAACAACACATCGTATTACCGGAAGGCACTGAAGAACGGATTTTAAGGGCAGCGGAAATTTTATCGTTGCGCGACGTGGTCAAGATCACCTTGCTGGGTAACGAGGCGGAAATCCGCCAAAAAATCCAATCCCTGGCGCTCAAGCTACCCGATGTCGAAATCATAGACCCTATGACGTCGGAACTGCGTCCACTATTTGCCCAAGCCTATTACGAAGCGCGTAAGCATAAGAACATCGTTTACGCGACCGCCTTCGACCTGATGGCCGACGTCAGCTACTTCGGCACGCTGATGATACACTTAGGCTTCGCCAACGGCATGGTCTCCGGTGCGGTACATTCGACCCAACACACGATACGCCCGGCGTTCGAGATCATCAAAACCAAACCCGGCGCGGCCATCGTATCCAGCGTGTTTTTCATGTGTCTGGAGGACCAAGTATTGGTCTACGGCGACTGCGCCGTCAATCCCAATCCGACCGCACAGGAATTGGCCGACATCGCAATCAGTTCCGCCGATACGGCCAAAAGCTTCAACATCGAGCCGCGAGTGGCCATGCTGTCTTATTCCACCGGCGACTCCGGCAAAGGCGAAGCGGTGGACAAAGTCCGCGAAGCGGTCAAAATCGCTAAGAAATTACGGCCGGACTTGAAGCTGGAAGGTCCCATGCAATACGACGCCGCCGTCGACTTCGGCGTAGCCCAGACCAAACTGCCAGGTAGCGAAGTGGCCGGCCATGCCACCGTATTCATCTTTCCCGACCTCAACACCGGAAACAACACCTACAAAGCCGTGCAGCGCTCTTCCGGCGCCATTGCGGTCGGCCCGGTTTTACAAGGTCTCAACAAACCGGTCAACGATCTCAGCCGCGGCTGTACCGTTCCGGATATCGTCAATACCGTAATCATCACGGCCATCCAGGCTCAGGAAAGCGAAGCCGCATGTTGAAAAAGCTGTTGTACGCTTTGCCGCTTGGCCTTTTAAGTTTCGGCCCGACCGCCGCACCGCGCATCGCAATATTGGACTTCGAATTGAAAGACCTGACCTTGGCACCCGGCATTCCGGCCGAAATTAAGCGCACGGCGTCGATCAAACCATTGCTGGAAGGCGAATTACGCTCAGCCGGTTACGATATCGTCGAAATCCCATTATCGGCACAACAAGCCGCCAATAGCGGCGTAGGCTATTTGTTCGACCGTGCCGACGCGACGGCAAAACTGGGCAAGGATTTTGGCGCCGACTACGTCCTAGCCGGACGTTTGCACAAACCCAGTTTCTTGTTTGCTTACCTGATGGGCAATCTGGTACGCGTTGGCGATAGCCGTCGGACCGCCCAATTCATCACCGAATCCAAAGGTCCCAATGCAGAACTGGTCGTCAAAGCGGTCGAGAGCCTGGCGGACAAAATCGATAACGTATTGGAAAATCGCTATACGCCTCCTCCGCCCGGCAAATCGAAACCGATACCCTGATCACCCATGTTCCAGGAATACACCTAATCATGAAAATCCTCGTCCTGAATGCCGGCAGTTCCTCAATCAAATACAGCCTGTTCGCGATGGCCGATCAAAGCACCTTGTTGACCGGGTTGATAGAGCGTATCGGCGAATCGCAAAGTGTGCACCGCTTTCGCCTCCCAGGTTCGGAGCCGCAGGCGACCGAAAAGATCATCGTCAATCACCAGCAAGCTTTACAGGAATTATTCGACACTTTATCCGCCACCGGGTCGATACGAGAGGGTGAATTATCCTGCATAGGTCATAGGGTCGTACACGGCGGCGAATATTTCCGGGAACCGGCCTTGATCGATCCGGACGTCGTGCGCAAAATCGCTAGCCTTATCCCATTGGCGCCGTTGCATAACCCAGCCAACCTGCTCGGAATCAAAGAATCACTCAGGCAAATGGGAGATGTGCCGCAAGTGGCGGTGTTCGACACCGCTTTTCACCATAGCTTGCCCGATTATGCCTATCGCTACGCATTGCCCAATGCACTCTATAAGGAACAAGGCGTGCGCCGCTACGGCTTTCACGGCACCTCGCATCATTATGTCGCCAAACAGGCGGCTGCCTTTTTGGGCAAGGCGCTTGAAGAGGTCAATCTAATCACCCTGCACTTAGGCAACGGCGCCAGCGTTACTGCTATCGAAAACGGCAACAGCATAGATACGTCCATGGGCATGACGCCATTGGAAGGCCTAATGATGGGCACGCGCTGCGGCGATATCGATCCGGCTTTACATTTTTACTTGAGCCGCACGCTGAACTTGTCGCTGGACGCCATCGAGAATTTACTGAATAAAAGCAGCGGTTGTAAAGGTGTCTGCGGCGAAAACGACATGCGTACTATCCATCAGATGGCCGATGCCGGCAACGATCATGCTAGATTGGCGCTGGCGATGTATGCCTACCGCATCAAAAAATACATAGGCGCCTACTTCGCGGTACTGGGCCGTGTCGATGCACTGGTCTTCACCGGCGGCATAGGCGAAAACGATCATTGGCTGCGGCAACACTGTTGCTCAGGGCTTTCCGCATTGGGCATTGCAATTGACGACGAAAAAAATCTGGCACCGTTTCATCCGTGCGCGGCGATCAGTAGCGGCGATTCGCCTGTCAAGGTATTGGTTATCAACACCCACGAAGAATTGGAAATCGCCATTCAGGCTCAAACCTGTCTTCGACAGCTGAACAATAAACCGTAAACCCGCAGCCTATCCACGAAAAGCACGAAAGACACCCAATAAATCGGTCTGTTACCTTGCGGCCTTCAATCACCTGCCGTGTGTCGATTCTCTATGCAATGACCTTCTAAATATTATCGTGGACGCTTAATCAACCTAACGTAGGCGTCGCTTCCACCATGATTTTCAGAATAAATCAGCGTCCCAACCGTTTTTCCAGCTCCAAAACCCTCTGAGTGGTCTTCAGCACCGTATCGGGATTCAGACTCATCGAGTCTATGCCGATTTCGACCAAGTATTCGGCCATTTCCGGATAATCGGACGGCGCCTGGCCGCACAACCCCGAATGTCTGCCGTTGCGGCGGCAACCTTCGACCGCCAGCCTGATCATTTCTTTGACTCCGGGATCGCGTTCGTCGAAATCTGCGGCGACGATTTCGGAATCGCGGTCCACGCCCAGCGTCAATTGGGTCAAATCATTCGATCCAATCGAAAAGCCGTCGAATAACTCGGCGAAGGCGTCGATGCGGATCACATTGTTGGGTATCTCGCACATCACATAAACTTCCAATCCGTTTTCGCCGCGCCGTAAGCCGCATTCAGCCATATAATCCAGAACCTTCTCAGCTTCTTCCACCCGCCGACAGAAGGGTATCATCAACACCACATTGGTCAATCCCATCTTTTCCCTGACCCGCTTCATTGCTGCACACTCCAACGCGAAGCCTTCGGCATAAGCCGGATGCACATAGCGCGACGCACCGCGAAAACCTATCATGGGATTGGCCTCGTCACGCTCGAACCAACATCCGCCCAACAAAGTCGCGTATTCGTTGGTTTTGAAATCCGACATCCTAACGATCACCGGTTTTGGATAAAAGGCCGCGGCTATCGTGCCGACTCCTTCAGCTAGGCGCTGGATGAAAAAATCTTCAGGCTTAGCATAGCCTTCGGTCAAGTCTTTTAACTGTTCCAGTTCGCCGGCATCGGCGACTTGATCCTGATGTATCAACGCCATCGGGTGTGCCTTGATGTATTCGGTGATGATGAACTCCATCCTAGCCAAACCGACACCGTCGTTAGGCAGAAAACTATGTTTGAACGCCAATTCCGGGTTGCCGAGATTCAGCATGATCTTGGTTTTAGGGCGCTGCATCTGCGACAAATCGGTTTGCAGCAAATCGTAATCGAGGCGACCGGCATAGACCTTGCCGGCATCGCCTTCCGCGCACGATACCGTCACCAGACTGCCGCTTTCGATCGCTTCGGTCGCTGTCCCACAACCGATCACCGCCGGCACACCTAATTCGCGGGCAATGATTGCCGCATGGCAAGTACGGCCGCCTCGATTGGTCACGATAGCCGAGGCTATCTTCATGACGGGTTCCCAGTCCGGTGTGGTCATGTCCGCCACCAGTATTTCGCCCGGCTTAAAGGCCGACAATTTTGCAACATTGTCTATCACTCTGGCTTTGCCGACGGCAATTTTGCTACCATCCGCATGCCCCCTGACGATAACCTCACCCGTTTGCTTGAGCCGATATTGTTCCAATACATGGCCGCTACGCTGAGAGGCCACGGTTTCCGGTCTCGCCTGTACAATATATAAACGCCCGTCCAAGCCGTCTTTGGCCCATTCCATATCCATAGGCCGACTATAATGTTCCTCTATCTTCAAGGCATAATCGGCAAGCGTCAGCACATCTTCATCGCAGATACAAAATTGGCTGCGTTCATTATTGGACGTAGCAACATTGCGAATAGGTTCGCGAGTGCGGCCGTCGCTGTATACCATCTTGATCTTTTTCGCTCCCAAGGTACGCCTGAGCACGCAACGATAGCCTTGCGCGAAAGTCGGTTTATGCACGTAAAACTCGTCAGGGTCGACCGCGCCCTGTACGACGTTTTCGCCCAAACCGTAAGCCGCCGTGATGAACACGGCATCCTTAAAACCCGACTCGGTATCCAGTGAAAACATCACACCGCTGGCAGCCAGATCGGAACGCACCATTTTCATGACGCCTATCGACAGACTGATTTTGAAATGATCGAAGCCCTGATCCATACGATAATGAATGGCTCTATCGGTGAACAGACTGGCAAAACAGCGCTTGCAGGCATCCAATAACGACTGGCCGCCGCGTATGTTCAAATAGGTATCCTGCTGACCGGCAAAACTGGCGGTAGGCAAATCTTCGGCCGTGGCGGAACTTCGCACCGCCACGGTCAAGTCGTCTCCGTATTCCTGCCGCAATTGTTCGAAGGCCGCCAGAATTTGGCGCTGCAAATCGTCCGGCAAGGGTGCGGAATACACCAAATCCCGCGCCTGCTGAGCCCGCTTCGCCAGATCGGCTACATCGTCCGGATCGACGGTATCCAGCAATGTGTGCAGCCGTTCCCAGGCACAGGCTTTATCCAGCATATAACGATAAGCTTCGGCGGTGATCGCAAAACCGTTAGGAACAATGACGCCCTGCCCCGCCAATTCGCGATACATTTCACCCAACGAGGCGTTCTTTCCGCCGACCAGCGGAATGTCGTTTATAGTCAGTTCGTTGAACCAACGGATATAGGCATGAGTGTGAGACATACTGCGCTCCTTGGCTGGTTATGTGTAGATTTAAACATAAGCATAGGCCAAAGGAGCGGCAAGCGCAGATTGCATCGCCGAAGTCCACCTCAGCGACATGACGGATAGGAAAAATGTTAAGAGGGTATTTACATCAGCGGCAACAGCTGAGCCAGCAGTTTGCCGTTGGTAGCCATGGTTTGCTTGGGATATACGCCGGGATTGCCTTTAAAATCGGTCATAGTACCACCCGCCTCCATGACAATTAACGCACCGGCGGCGACATCGTATAAATTCAGCTCTTGTTCCCAAAAGGCATCGACTTGACCATCGGCAACGGTACATAAATCCAGGGCCGCCGAACCTAACCGGCGCTGCCCCGTCGTGGCTTGGGCGATGCGGGCGAAACGTTCCAGATTGTTGTCTGTTAGGTACTGGCGCAAGCAGGCAAATCCGGTCGAAACCATGCTTGCCCCCAAATCACTCTCGTCCGATACTTTGATCGGTTTGCCGTTCTTCCAGGCTCCCTTGCCCTTTTCCGCGCAGTAATAGTCGTCCAGCGCGGGACCGTAAACGGCGCCCATGACCAATTCGCCGTCTATCTCCAAAGCGACGCTGACGCCCCAGAAATATTGGCCCTTCGAAAAAGAATGGGTGCCGTCGATAGGATCGACAATCCAGCGTCGGGTTTGATCGTCAGTTTTTCCGCTTTCTTCACCCCAAAAACCGTATTCGGGACATTGCTCGGCTAAAGCTTGCTTCAGATAGTTTTCTACGGCCACGTCGGCGTCGGTCACCAAGTCGCGTGCGCTCTTTTTGTTGACGGCTAATTGATCCAGGTCGTTGAAGTAAGACATCGCCACGCCGCCGGCGGCGCGGACGATTTTTTCCAGAGTTTCTAAGGTTATAGGCATGATCTTCCGAATATAAAAAGACGCCGAGCCTGCCGGCAGTCCCGACAGGCTCGTTAAAAAACGCCTATTTTAACTCTACATACCCGATATTACAGGTTGTGATAACCGGTCTCTTCGTGCAACACGATATCGAGACCTTCGACTTCTTCGTCTTCCGTGACACGCAAGCCGATAAAGACATCGATCAGTTTCAGCAACAAATAACTGAACAATCCGCTCCAAACCACGGTTACCAACACGGCCAAGGCCTGAACGCCGACCTGCTGCCCCATACCGACGCCATCTAGGCCTAAGCCGCCGAAACATTCCGCCGCGAATACGCCGGTCAGTATCGATCCTATGCAGCCGCCGACACCATGTACGGGAAATACGTCCAGCGAATCGTCGATTTTCAAACCACGCTTGATAAATTGCGTGGCATAAAAACAAACGAAGCCGGCAACCAGCCCGATTACCAAGCCGCCAATCGGTCCGACGTAACCGGATGCAGGCGTAATAGTACCTAAGCCAGCCACCATCCCGGTGACGATACCCAACACGCTGGGTTTACCGAACCGTAGCCATTCGATCGCCATCCAAGTCAAGGCACCGGCAGCCG
>JAQTYP010000413.1 GCA_028688235.1 Methylomonas sp. | reverse complement strand
ATCGGGTCATCCTGTATTCTGCGGATCAGTAGCACTAATAGACTGAATCCATACTAAATTTTAAGCCTGTAGCCGACGCCGGATTCGGTCATCAAAAAACGCGGTTGCGCCGGATCGGATTCGATTTTTTGCCGCAACTGACTCATGTAAATACGCAAATAATGCACATTTTCCTGATTCGATGGCCCCCAAACCTCTTTCAGAATCTGTCTGTGCGTCATCACCCTGCCGGCATGCTTGACCAGCGCCGCCAACAACCGGTATTGAATCGGAGTCAAAGAAATTTCCCGCCCGTCAACGCTGACCACGCGTTTGTCTAAATCCACTTTCAGTCCATCCGCCTCCAAAACATCGCCCGATATAGAGCCATCCGTCCTGTTCGCGTGGCGCAAAGCCACCCGAATTCTGGCCGTCAGTTCGCCGATTCCGAAGGGTTTGGTCAAATAATCGTCGGCCCCCAAATCCAGCGCATCGATTTTATGTTGCTCCTGATTACGTGCCGATAACACGATAATCGGCATCATCGACCATTTCCGGATAGCCTTGATGACTTCGATGCCGTCCATGTCCGGCAAGCCCAAATCCAGCACCATCAAATCGGCCTTACGCACGCCGGCTTCGATGATGCCTCGTTTGCCGGTATCGGCTTCGAACACGCTAAAGCCCTCGAATTTAAGACCCGTTCGCAGGAATTTGCGTATAGCCGGTTCGTCTTCGACGACAATAATGACGGGAACGGTTTTAGACATGTTTTAAATCTACAAGTCTTCCGCAATTAGTTGCGGCAGCAAGGGCTCCAGCGGCAGCGTAAATGTAAATACCGCCCCGCCTCCCGACCGGTTTTGCGCTCGAATCCGGCCGCCATGGACTTCGACAATGGCCCGGCAAATCGCCAAACCCAAACCTACCCCACTCTGTGCGGCCTCGTGTCGGGTCTGGTAAAATTTTTCGAACAATTTTTCTTCAAGACCTTTAGGGATACCGGGTCCGTGATCGGCCACCGCGATTTCGACACTATTTTCGATTGTTTCGACATCGATTTCCAATGCACTGGCGGCCGGCGTATAGCGCACCGCGTTCTCCAGCAAATTGATCAACACCTGTTCTATCATCACCGAGTCCACGTGCAACATGGCAATGCCGGATGGTATCCGAACTTTAATCGACCTGTCGCCGAGTCGCTTCTGTAAATGGGTCAGGGCCGTACCGATGATTTCTTCCACCGGATACCATTGTTTGTTCAGCTCGGCGATGCCGGCGTCCAGTCGGGCCATATCCAGAATATTATTGACCAGATTCGTCATGCGCTCGGCTTCTTCGACGATGGCCAGACTCAGCTCCTGCCTATCGGCTGACGCCATCAGATTTTCGTTGGCGGCTAAGGTGCTGGCGGAACCGATGATGCTTGCCAGAGGCGTACGCAAATCGTGAGAAATGGCGCTCAGCAATGAATTGCGCAAGCGCTCGGCCTCTATCTGCATTTGCGTCAATTTGGCTTGTTCGGAAAAGCGGATGCGAGTCAAGGCCTGAGCGATTTGCCGTAAAAAAGTTTCCAATAACTTCTGCTGCTCCGGCAAAAACACCCGCCGTAAATTGACCGGTAACATAGCCAACACGCCCAAGACCTTTTCGCCGTCGAAAACCGGAAAATAGATGGCCGCCGCCCCCGGAAGAGTATAAGTACCCTGCCCGGCCATTTCGTTATGATCGAACACCCATTGCGCGACGCTGAGATCGGCTCCGCGCAACGATTGCGGTAAACCGGGTTTGCCGGGATACACCAGATGTCCTAAGGCATCCGGAAACAATATCACGTTGGGGCTGCTGAACTCTGCATAGAGATGTTTGACAGAAATCGTAACGATATCCTGCTCGGTTTGGCCGGCGGCCAATTCCTTGCTGATCGCATACAACACGGCTGCCCGGCGTTCACGGTGCGAGGCCACCTTGGCTTGCGAGCGAACGTTGATCATCAGATTGCTGATCACGATGCCGACGATCAGCATCACCGTAAAAGTGATCAAATATTGGCTGTCGGCAACCGTCAAGCTGAAATATGGGGTGACGAATAAGACGTCGAACATGCCGACGGCCAACACCGAGGCCAGAATGGACGGCCCGCGCCCGAAGCGCATCGCGATATAGACGACGCCCAGCAGAAACACCATCACCAAATTGGCCAGCTCCAGATGCCTGAACATGAAATGTCCGACTAAGGTGCTGATCACGGTCACCGCGACGGCCCAAACATAACCTCTATATTTTCTTCTGGTTCTGGACTGAATGCGCCGCCTGAGGCCGGGCAACGGCGGCTTTTTGAAGGCATTGGCTTCGGTTTCGAGATTTTCCCGCTCGCCGTATTGCGGACTGCCCAACAGGTAAATATTGATGTTGTGGGCGTGGCTGATCAACACGTCCACGACCGACCCCAACAGCCAACGTTTCCAGCCGCGCCGGCTGGGTTTGCCGACCACGATCTTGTTGATGTTACGCTCGCGGGCGAAGCGAATGATGGCGTCGCTCATGTCGGGCGCACTCAGCGTCACGGTTTCGGCCCCTAGTTGTTCGGCCAAGCGCAGGATACGCAATATGCCGTCGCGCTTTTCCGCAGGCAAGCGCGCCAGTCTAGGCGTTTCCACGTAGGCCACGATCCAATCCGCCCTAAGACCTGCCGCAAAACGTTTGCCGGCCCGCACCAAGCGCTCTGACAGCGCGTTGGGTCCTATGCACACCAAGAGCCGTTCGCCGACTTGCCAGACCTCTTGTATCGCATGATCTTCCCGGTAATCGAGCATTTGCGCATCGACGCGGTTGGCGGTTTGCCGTAACGCCAATTCGCGTAGCGCAATCAAGTTGCCTTTGCGAAAGAAATTATGAATGGCCTGCTGCGCCTGTTCAGGAATGTAGACTTTGCCTTCCTTCAGCCGGATCAACAATTCGTCGGGCGCCAAATCGACCAACTCGACTTCGTCGGCCTCCTCGAATACGGTATCCGGCACCGTTTCCCAAACTCTTATCCCGGAAATCTGACCGATGTCGTCGTTCAGGCTTTCCAGATGTTGCACGTTCAATGCGGTATAAACGTCGATACCCGCTTCCAACAATTCATGTATATCCTGCCAGCGTTTCGGATGGCGAGAGCCCGGCACATTGGTATGCGCCAGCTCGTCGACCAAAATCAACGCCGGCCGCCGTTTCAGCGCCGCATCGATATCGAACTCGTGCAACAGCGTTCCCCGGTAATTGATGGAGCGGACCGGCAAGCGTTCCAGCCCGTCGACCAGGGCTTCTGTGTCCAGCCGGCCGTGGGTTTCGACCAAACCTATCGCGACGTCCAGATTTTCGGCCCGCCTTTCCTTTGCGGCCAGCAGCATCGCATAGGTCTTACCTACGCCTGCCGCCGCGCCGAAAAAAATCTTCAGCCGGCCGCGTTTAGCCTTGACCGCGTCGCGTTCGACGCGGGCCAGTAGCTGGTCGGGATCCGGGCGTTTTTCCTTCATTGTAGCTCTGCGGTTGGCAACGAATCCAAGGCCATATTAAGCTTCAACACGTTAACCCTAGTCTCGCCCAATACCCGCCATTGC
>JAQTYP010000412.1 GCA_028688235.1 Methylomonas sp. | reverse complement strand
CGTCTTTTTCGGCCAGTAAGGAATCGACCATATCCTCGATCAGCGCTCGGGCTTGCTGGACCGACTCCTGTGGCTTGGCAAACAAATTGCGCAACATCCCTTTAACCGAAGAGACTGTGCCGACAAATTGCCTTTCGCAGCGGCAATAGGCTTCGCGCTGCTTGGCAATGATTTGTCGGCGTTCTTGCTTTTCCTGCCACATGGCCTGAATTTGGGGATCGATTTCGCCCCCCGCTTTGCCTGTCGGTTTATCTCCTTTGGACGGGGGCAGCGGCGGTACACTACTCTTCTCGGGTATATACAGCACGTCTTTCATACCCAGGGAACGCAACACCTCGATTTGGGTTTCGTTCCGAACTTTGAAACTATTGAATAAAAAAGGATGGTCCATCCAAGTATCGAGATGAATGTAAAGCCCCACCCTGACTTGATCGATTCCTATGCGTTTTTCTTGATTACTCATGTGGACTATGAAACCCTGAAAAGAATATTTCCCTGCGCGCCGGTATATTACATCAAGCCGGAAAGACGCAATAGGCAAGAATCTTATTCCACGATTGCGGATATAGCGCTGGCGTTGGCAAATACGCAAAAGTCAGGCGACTCGATCAGACATAAATCTGTGTGCGCCATGGCACTTGGCCGAATCGATCGATAGTTCCTCGACCCACTCAGTTTCCACATGGCAGCGGCATTTCTGGTATAAAGCTTACGCTATCAATACCAAAGAGGATAAAAATGATGAGTGTAGCTATCTATATTTTAACGATGTCCTTTGCCGCTTATGTGATTTACAGCGTCCGCAGCAAATAAACGCATGCCGATCACCTTTCGAACCGGCGAAACAGCCCTCCTCTTTTCGGTTCGAGGCTAATCTGATCCGGTTCGAAATTATGAAGGCATGTCCAAGCTACCTGGGTTTATTGAGCTTTATTTAAATCCAGGTTGCTGGACAGCGACGCCGCACCGAACAACATGGTAGAAAGCACGAATTCGCCCGACATGAAACCGAATATACCTGTCGTGAAAAATATGCCCGTGATGATGTCTCTATACAAATTGTTTGATTTGTTCATGATTGCATCCTTGACTGCTACCAGTCGATTTAAAATTGAAGACGGCTTAACTATAAACCCAATCAATTTATTTACAATACCCAAAATATTTCATGATTTGTTTCCCATAAAGAAACAAATAGACCTGCCGGCAACCTTCCCGCCATGAATGCGCGGTTTATGCTGTTATTGGCCTTGTTGCCACTATCATCGTCGGCCGATGACCTTTTTTCGATCGAATTGCCCGAATGCACAGCCAGACTGGAGCGCAGAAGCGTGGAAGCCGGTGTGGCCTTGGTCAGAAGCGGATGCTCGATGTCGCTAAGGTCTCTGGCAAAACTGCTGGAGGAAGGTTTACAAGGTCTGTTTCCGGAAGGACTGATAGCCATACGATCGATTTATTTAGGCCGATTGATGGATTACCCCGAATGGTCTCGAACCTTGGCCACGAGTGCCGCGCTGTCGCCGGAATGGGATACTCGCCGCGGCAAACCCCGGTCCCGGCATGAAAACGACAATTCCCTGATTACCCGACTACTCAATGGTCCTGCTTATCCGGACGAGTTGAGGCCGGTATTGGCCGACTACGGCCTGAAACTGTGCATTTCTGACGTGGAAAAAGTATTGGTATTCGAAGCCAACGACGTCTTTACTGCCGATCAACTAATGACCAAAGATCTAAACCCCAAATTTCGTTTGCCTTTCGACGCCCAGGTCTGGCTGACGCTACAACCCATAACATTCGATTGCGCTCATCGTACATAATGATCACCGCACCCTGTTTTAGAGAGAGATTTTACCCATGACTACAGCGTCCATTTCTGACGACAGCTACGACAAATCGATTAAAGCCCTGCATTGGCTGACGGCTGTATTGATAGTCGCGGCCTACGCCTTCATCGAACTGAGGGAGTTGTTCCCAAAAGGTTCCGATTTGCGCGAGGCCATGAAGGCCTTGCATTTCATGCTGGGTTTATCGGTTTTGCCGCTGCTCTTTCCCCGATTGCTCGGGCGTTTTTTAGGCAAAGTACCGGCGATTTCGCCGGAGCCGCCCGTCTGGCAGCAAACCACGGCGAAGTTAAGCCATTTAGCACTCTATGCCTTCATGCTGATCATGCCCCTGCTTGGCTGGCTGATGCTCAGCGCCGCCGGCAAGCCGATTCCGTTTTTCGGCTTGCACTTGCCGCCCTTGGTCGCTGAAGACAAGGCGTTCGCCAAACAAGTGAAGGAAATCCACGAAGCCATCGGCGTATTCGGCTATTACCTGATCGCCTTGCACGTCTTGGCATCCTTGTATCACCACTATGTGCAACGCGACAACACTTTGCTAAGAATGTCTCCAGGCCAGCCGTCCCGGTCAACCAACCTCGATTGAGTCTGGATTAAGCCGGGTTTTTGCAGTATCGTGTAGCCTCCAAAACACGATTAACAGCGAGGGCCGAGCCCATGAAAGCAAATATCGGTTTAATCGGCCTGGCGGTCATGGG
Source organism: Methylomonas sp. (assembly GCA_028688235.1). GTDB lineage: Bacteria > Pseudomonadota > Gammaproteobacteria > Methylococcales > Methylomonadaceae > Methylomonas. The sequence continues at coordinate 1,057 of JAQTYP010000412.1, read as the reverse complement.
TCAGAATCTGGTGTTGAACATGAACGACCACGGCTTCAAGGTCGCGGTATATAACCGCACCACCAGCAAAGTCGACGAGTTCTTGCAAGGCCCCGCCAAAAACACGGCTATCGTCGGCCACTATTCGTTGCAGGCATTGGTAGACGGTTTGGAGTCGCCGCGCAAAATCATGCTGATGGTCAAGGCGGGTAGCGTAGTCGACCAATACATAGCAGACCTGATTCCCTTGTTATCGGCAGGCGACATCATCATAGACGGCGGCAACTCGCTGTTCACCGACTCCAACCACCGCACGGCGTATCTGGCGGAAAAAGGCCTGCTGTATATCGGCACAGGGGTATCCGGCGGCGAGGAAGGCGCCCGCCACGGTCCGGCTATCATGCCCGGCGGCAATCCTGCGGCCTGGCCGGCCGTCAAACCGATTTTTCAGGCCATCAGCGCTCATGTCGAAGGTTCGCCCTGCTGCGATTGGGTCGGCGACAACGGCGCCGGGCATTACGTCAAGATGGTGCATAACGGCATCGAATACGGAGACATGCAACTGATCTGCGAAGCCTATCAACTGCTAAAAGACGGCCTGCAACTCTCCACCGACGACATGCAGACGATATTCGCCGAGTGGAATCGAGGGGAACTTTGCTCCTACCTGATAGAAATCACCGCCAATATCCTGGCCTACCGGGATGAACACGGCCAACCCTTGCTGGACAACATACTGGACACCGCCGGACAAAAAGGCACAGGCAAATGGACTGCCATCGACGCGCTGGACCTAGGTATTCCTCTGACCTTGATAGGCGAATCGGTGTTTGCCCGCTGTCTGTCGGCACAGAAAGACGAACGCGTGCGCGCCGCCAGAATACTCCCGGCCAAACCGGCGACGTCATTCGGCGGAGATAAGGCGGCAATGATACAGGCTATACGCCAAGCCTTGTATGCCTCCAAAATCATCTCCTATGCCCAAGGATTCCGACTGATGCGGGAAGCCTCCAAGGAATACCGCTTCGATTTAAACTACGGCGACATCGCACTGATGTGGCGCGGTGGCTGCATCATT
>JAQTYP010000411.1 GCA_028688235.1 Methylomonas sp. | reverse complement strand
GGTATCACCGACAATCCGTTCCGTCGTCTCTGCGCGCAATTCGGCGCGGGCTTGACGGTCTCGGAAATGATGATATCCAACAGCGAATTGCTGCATCACCCCCGATCGCTAAAAAAAGCCGATTTTAGCGGCGAAACCGGTTTGCGTGCGGTGCAAATTTTGGGCACCGAGCCCCGGCAGATGGCGCAAGCGGCTCGTCTGAACCAGGCGCGCGGCGCTCAAATTATCGACATCAACATGGGCTGTCCTGCTAAGAAAGTTTGCGCGGTGGCGGCAGGCTCTGCCTTGCTTAAAGACGAAAGCCTGATCGAACGGATTTTGACCGCCGTAGTGCAAGCGGTCGATGTGCCCGTAACCCTAAAAATCCGCACAGGTTGGGACCTAGCTAACCGCAATGCCGTCGAAATCGCTCAAATTGCCGAAAACAGCGGCATTCAAGCGCTGACGATACACGGCCGCAGCCGCGCCTGCAGATTTAACGGCCATGCGGAATACGACACGATCAAGCAAGTCAAGCAACGAGTCGGCATACCCATCATCGCCAACGGCGATATCGACAGTGCCGAAAAAGCCCGACAAGTACTGAATTATACCGGCGCCGACGCCATCATGATCGGCCGCGCTGCGCAAGGCAAACCCTGGATATTTAAAGAGGTGCTGTCGGAGTTATCCGAAAACGGTAAGGCGGCACCGATTTCTTTGTCCGAGATCAAAACCGTCATCAACCAACATCTGGACAATTTATACAGTTTTTATGGCGCCGCCAGCGGTGTTAGAATTGCCCGTAAGCACATCGGCTGGTATTTAGACCAACTCGGCCCGCTATCGGCCGAACAGAAGACACTAATCAATCAGGCACAACAACCGGCGCAACAACTGGCGCGGGTCAACGCCTCGTTTAACTTCATTACTCCACGAGTCGCCTAGATGGAAGCAGAATCAATCAAGATAAACCACAGCAATAATCACACCTTGTCTGATCACGTGCGCCAGTCGGTCGAGGACTATTTTGCCCATCTGAACGGTCACGACTCATCCGGCCTATATCAACTGGTTTTGACCGAAGTCGAAAAACCCTTACTGGAAACCGCACTCAAACATTCCGATTTCAATCAAAGTAAAGCCGCAAAAATACTGGGTTTAAGCCGCAGCACGCTACGAAAAAAACTCGAACATTACGGCATTAGCTAGTTTCTCTTTTCTCTTTCTGAGGTTTGCATGAATAAAAAAGTGGCACGCGCATTGGTTAGCGTTTCCGACAAAACCGGTGTTTTGGAATTCTGTCGGGAGCTGAGCGGATTAGGCATAGAATTGCTGTCCACAGGCGGCACCGCCAGACTGTTGGCGGAAAATCATATCGCCGTTACCGAAGTCTCGGATTACACGGGATTCCCGGAAATGATGGACGGCCGAGTCAAAACCTTGCACCCCAAGGTTCACGGCGGCATCCTGGGCCGACGCGGCATAGACGATGCGATAATGGCTGAAAACGACATCAAACCCATCGACATGGTCGTGGTAAACCTGTATCCCTTCGAGCAAACCGTCGCCAATCCCGATTGCGATCTGCAAACCGCTATCGAAAATATCGATATCGGCGGCCCGAGTATGATACGCGGTGCGGCAAAAAACCATAACGACGTGGCGATCGTGGTCGACCCGGCCGACTACGAAACGATTCTGACCGAATTGAAAACCAACGCCGCCGCGTTAAGCCATGAAACCCGCTTCGCACTTGCCCTGAAAAGCTTCGAGCATACCGCTCGTTACGACACCATGATCGCCGCCTATCTAAGCAAGGTCATCGATGCCGGCAATTTTCCCGAAACCCTGAACCTGCAATTTCACCGCCTGCAAAGCATGCGCTACGGCGAAAATCCGCACCAGAATGCGGCGTTTTACGGCGAAAAGAATCCGCCGGCCGGCAGCATCGCTAGCGCCAAACAATTACAAGGCAAAGAATTGTCCTATAACAACATAGCCGATGCCGACGCCGCGCTGGAATGCATCAAAAGCTTTGCCGACCAACCGGCCTGCGTGATCGTCAAGCACGCCAATCCTTGCGGCGTTGCGATTAGCGGCGATATCCTGGATGCCTACAACCTAGCTTATGCCACCGATCCGACTTCGGCATTCGGCGGCATCATCGCCTTTAACCGGGAACTGGACGAACAAACCGCCACCGAAATCGTTGGCCGCCAGTTCGTGGAAGTCATCGTCGCTCCGGCCGTATCCGATGGCGCCAAAGCCGCGTTGGCAAAAAAGCAGAATGTCAGGGTGCTGGAATGCGGCTACTGGACCGAAAGCTCTGATTCCGTGCTGGATTTCAAACGCGTAGGCGGCGGTTTATTGGTTCAAGACAAGGACAGAGGCAGCATCACGCCGGCCGACGTCAAAGTCGTCAGTCGGCGAGTACCGACCGAACAAGAGATGGCCGACCTGATGTTCGTCTGGAAAGTCGCGAAATTCGTCAAGTCCAACGCCATCGTTTACGGCAAAGACGGCCAAACGATAGGCATAGGCGCAGGCCAGATGAGCCGGGTGTATTCGGCCAAAATTGCCGGTATCAAGGCCGCAGACGAAGGCTTGGTCGTTCCAGGCAGCGTCATGGCTTCCGATGCCTTCTTCCCGTTCCGTGATGGCATAGACGCGGCGGCAGCAGCCGGCATTACTGCAGTGATACACCCCGGCGGCTCGATGCGCGACCAGGAAGTCATAGACGCGGCCAACGAACACAACATCGCCATGGTGTTAACCGGCATGCGACATTTTAGGCATTAAGATTGTTGGTTGGGTTGGGTTGGGTTGGGTTGGGTTGGGTTGGGTTGGGTTATGCTCTGGCGACCCGACCCGACCCTTCTTGCACACCTTCGCCTCACCGCCGGCGATCACGCAAGCAGGTCACCGATCAGACTTAAACTCAGGAACCAGGTCTTTCAACAAACTTAAAATGCGCCCCTGATCCTGGGCCTGACACGCCTGGGTCAGTTCCCGAATCTGTTGAAACCAGGCATCGTTGTCGTAAATTCTGGCCTTGGCCAAACGCAATTTGCTGAAACCCGTATCCATCAGTCGCTCTTCGTCGTGGAACAATTCCTCGTAGAGTTTTTCCCCAGGACGCAAGCCGACGAAATCGATGGCGATGTCCTTACCCGGCGCCTTGCCGCTCAGGCGTATCATTTGTTCGGCCAGATAAACGATCTTGACCGGTTCGCCCATGTCCAGCACGAACACTTCTCCACCTTCGCCTAGCGTTTCCGCCTGCATGATCAGCTGGCAGGCTTCCGGAATGGTCATGAAGTAACGGGTGATATCGGGATGGGTCACGGTAACCGGCCCCCCGGCTTGAATCTGCTCCCTGAACAAAGGCACGACGCTGCCGGCGGAATCCAATACATTGCCGAAACGCACGGTCATGAACCGGGTGTCGCCGCTCCGGTTGAAGTTTTGACATAGAATTTCGGCGGCACGTTTGGTGGCTCCCATCACATTAGTCGGATTGACGGCCTTATCGGTGGATATCAACACGAAGCGACCGACACCGGCGGCGATTGCCGCTTCAGCGACTATCTTGGTACCGATCAGATTGTTATGCACCGCTTCGCGC